>JBAXES010000085.1:0-10736 GCA_037140315.1 Chloroflexales bacterium | reverse complement strand
CTGCTGGGCGCCGCCCTGCTCGACTCGCGCCTCGACGATGTGCTGGTGCAGCGCGGGAACGGTGAGGCGCTCCGCTGCTGGGGCGCGACCATGCGGGCGGTGCGCTTCGAGCGCTGCGCCCTGCGCGCGGCCTCGTTCGGCGGCTCGAACCTGAGCGGGGTGATCTTTCGCGACTGCGACCTGACCGGGGCCGACTTCCGCGAGGCAACGATGCGCGGCGCTGACCTGCGCGGCTCGACGCTCACCGGGCTGCAGGTGGGGCTACGCGATCTCCAGGGGGTGATCGTCTCGCCCTCCCAGGCGGCCGAGCTGGCCGCGCTCCTCGGGCTGGTCGTCACGTCAGAGGAAAGCGCCGACTGAGTCTGCCGCGTGGGGCCTCGCTCGCCAGGTCCAGGTGGGGCACGTCATGAGGCGCACATCACCATATTCTCTGGGAAGGCTTCAGCGAGAAGGGGTCCGCGCGTGCCGATGATCAAGCTCCCGCTAACGATTGAGTATGGGCTGCTGGGCTTCGTGCGCCCGCAGCCGCTCCACGGCTACGAGATCGCCCAGCGCCTCCAGGCCACCGAGGAGCTGGGGTTGACCTGGGGCTGGAAGCAGAGCCAGATCTACGCGGAGCTGGGGCGTCTGGAGCAGGAGGGGTATCTGGCTAGCGCGGTCGAGGCGCAGGGGACGCGCCCGCCGCGGAAAGTCTTCCGGCTCACGGCGGCGGGTTCGGCCGCCTTTGCGGCGTGGATCGCCAGCCCGGTGCCGCACGGCCGCGACTTTCAGCTGGAGTTTCCGGTCAAGCTGTACTTTGCGCAGCAGGAAGGTAACGCCGCCGCCCTGGCGCTGATCGCCAGCCAGCAAGCTGCCTGCCGCAGCTGGCTGGCGAATCTCGGTGCCCAGGGTCTGTCGGGCGGAGACGACTCACCCTACGCCCGGCTGGTGCAGCAGTTCCGCCTCAGCCAGATCGAAACCATCCTCGCCTGGCTCACGACATGTCGCGCGCAGATCGAGGGTGACAGGGCGACAGAGTGATGTTGTGTCACCATGTCGCCTCTGGGTATGGCTACGTGGTGGTGGCCCGCTGGCGCAGGATCGCCTTGACGAGCCAGAGGACGAGGAAGGAGACCGCGAGCATGATCAGCGCCAGGGTCAGGGAGAGATCGATATCCTGCTCAAAGCCGAGGTAGATCGCCAGCGGCATAGTCTGCGTGCGCCCGGGGAAGTTGCCCGCGAAGATGATCGTGGCCCCGAACTCGCCCAGGGCGCGGGCCCAGCTCATCACCAGCCCGCCCAGGAGCACCGGCCAGGCCAGCGGCAGCGTGATCCATGCGAACACCTGCGCCGGTGCCGCGCCATCGATCATCGCCGCCTGCTCAAGCTCGCGCTCCACGCCCGCAAAGCCGGCGACGGCGGTCTTGATGTAGAACGGCGCGGCCACAAAGGTCTGCGCCAGCACCACCGCGAGCGTGGTGAAGGCGATGCTGATGCCGGCGTCGTTGAGCCACGCGCCGATCATGCCGCGCCGCCCGAAGGTGATCAGCAGCGCGATCCCGGCGACCGATGGCGGCAGCACCATCGGCAGCTCGACCAGCGCGTCGAGCAGGCTGCGCCCGCGGAACCGCCGCCGGGCCAGCAGGTAGGCCAGCGGCGTGCCGAACCCCAGCCCTATGGCCGTGCTCGATACGGTCGTGATGATGCTCAGCCAGATCGCCTGGCCGACCTCCGGGCTGGTGAGGTTGGCGAGGAGCGCCGCCGGGCTGACACGCAAAATCATGGCGAGGAGGGGGAGCAGCAGGTAGGCCAGCATCGGCAGGCTCGCCAGGAGCAGCCCCAGCGTGGTGCGCGAGAGGGGGGGGCTGCGCCGCGCCGCCACGAGGTGAGGGGCGGCTGCGGCTCGCCCCATCGGCCCGCCCCGCAGTAAGGTGCTAGGCTGTAGCGGTCCATGCGCTCCATCAGCGCTGACCTGCGCCCGGCTGCTCGCACCTGATGGGTCAGCCAATCCGATAGCATCCTTCACGTGTACTCCGCCCGAGTTCACATCAAGGGCAAGAAGAGGTCTTTTGTGGAGAGGGATAAGCCCTCTCCACGCCGCTCCCCACCGGTCAGCATAGCTCGGACGGAGCACTAGTCATTTAATAAATGCCCGTGCGCTGAGTATAAATTTGCACGAGAGACCTGTCAAGGTGCCACGCGAAACGTTACAGGCTCACAACTCTAAATTAAATTTCCGCAACAGTTCAATTTGCACAACTCATGCGGGGGAGATTTGCACTATTTGCACATATCAGACACGTTGACAGCTCTTTTACAAGCCGTATAATTCTAGCTACAAACTTGTTCTCAATGGAACTTATAACCCCGCGCGAACTCCAAAGCGGCCTTTGCATCGCCCCTATACGTGCGCAATGAAGCGCCTCTACGGGGTGACGGCCCTCGACGGCCTGATGCGCCGGGGCGAGGAGCTGACCGACAATGTGCGCGCCGGGATCGACGAGCTGCGGGACATGCACGAGCTATCGATCGCGATGAACCTGGTCGAAGTCGCCGAGAGCGCCGCCCGCAAGGCCGGCGCCACAAAGGTGACAGCGCTATACCTGCGCATCGGCGCCCTATCGGCCGTGGTGCCCGACGCGCTGCGCTTCAGCTTCGAGATCGCCGCCGACGGCACCATCCTGGCCGGGGCCAGCCTGGAGATCGAGGAGCTGCCGGTGCGCGTCTTCTGCGAGCACTGCGCGGCCGAGGCCGACCTGCCCAACCCGCAGATCTTCCGCTGCCCCACCTGCCAGCGGCCAACGGGCCACATGGTCCAGGGCCGCGAGCTGGAGCTGACATCCCTGGAGGTAGCATGAGCGACCTACCCAGGCGCATGATCGATGTGCGCCAGAATGTGCTCAGCAAGAACGACCAGCTCGCCCAGGGGCTGCGCCGGCGCTTCGACCGGGCGGGCGTGCGCGTGCTCAACCTGCTCTCCAGCCCCGGCGCCGGCAAGACCCGCCTGCTCGAGGAGACGCTGCGCCGCCTCGGCGAGCGCTACCGGGTGGCCGCCCTGGTAGGCGACCTGGCCACCGACAATGACGCCCGCCGGCTGGCCCGCAGCGGCGCCGCCGTCCGCCAGATCGAGACCGGCTGACTCTGCCACCTGGAGGCCGACCTGGTGACCAGCCACCTGGAGGGATGGGACATGGCGGGCTTCGACTTCCTGTTCATCGAAAATGTGGGCAACCTGGTCTGCCCCACCAGCTACGACCTCGGCGAGCACGGGCGGGTAGTGCTGATGGCGGTGACCGAGGGCGAAGACAAGCCGCTCAAGTACCCCGGCACCTTCCGCTGGGCCGACCTGGTGCTGATCTCGAAGCTTGACATGGCCGAGGCGGCCGAGTTCGACGCCGCTGCGGCCCGCGCCAGCATCCAGTCGGTCCACCCCGATGCGACGATCATCGCCACCTCGGCCCGCACCGGCGCGGGTATGGGCGAGTGGCTGGCGTGGCTTGAGGCCCTGCGCGGTGCGTAGCGGGCTACCGCCCTACAAAGTTCGGTCAGGGCGCGCGCACCGGCTGCCTCCGCGCTTGAGGGCGGCGCCCTGACCGTGGCCGACTCGGGCAACAACCGGGCTATAATCAGGGCGCCTGACGGCGCCCAGTAGAAGTGATACAATCCGAAGCAGCTAGGCTTTTGCGCCTGCGGCAGCGTGGTACGATCATGTGTATATTCCGCAATGCGCGCCCTTGGCGCGCATTGCGGAATATACACATGTCTTCTCGGCTCTGGCGAGAGCAAAAGCGAAAGGAAATAGCGATGTGCCTTGGTATTCCTGGGAAGGTGCTCAGCACCTACGAGGCCGATGGCACCCGGATGGGCAAGGTCGAGTTCGCCGGCATCGTCAAGGATGTCTGCCTGGCCTACGTGCCCGAGATCCAGGTCGGCGAGTACACCATCGTCCACGTCGGCTTCGCGATCACCCGCATCGATGCGGAGTCGGCCCAGGAGACTCTGGCCATGTTCCACGATATGGGCATCCTCGATGCGGAGCTGCGTGCCGAGGGTGAGGGGGTCGCATGAAGTATCTGGACGAGTTCCGCGACCCCGAGATCGCCGCGCGGCTCTTCGACGACATTCGGCACATCACCACCCGCCGCTGGGCGATCATGGAGGTCTGCGGCGGGCAGACCCACGCGATCATCCGCAATGGGATCGACCAGCTCCTGCCCGAGCAGATCGAGCTGATCCACGGCCCCGGCTGCCCGGTCTGCGTGACGCCCCTGGAGCTGATCGACAAGGCCCTGGCGATCGCCGCCCGCCCCGAGGTCACCTTCTGCTCATTCGGCGACATGCTGCGCGTGCCGGGCAGCAGCAAGGACCTGTTTAAGATCAAGAGCGAGGGCGGCGATATCCGCATCGTCTACTCGCCCCTCGACGCGGTCAGGATCGCCCAGCAGCGCCCCGAGCGCCAGGTGGTCTTCTTCGGCATCGGCTTCGAGACCACCGCGCCCGCCAACGCGATGGCGGTCATCCAGGCCGAGCGCCTGGGCCTGAGGAACTTCTCGATGCTGGTCTCGCACGTGCTGGTGCCGCCGGCGATCAGCGCGATCATGGACTCGCCGGCCTGCCGGGTGCAGGGCTTCCTGGCGGCCGGCCACGTCTGTAGCGTGATGGGCACGCACCAGTACGGCCCGCTCGTGGAGAAGTACCACGTGCCGATCGTCGTCACCGGCTTCGAGCCGCTCGATGTGCTCGAGGGCATCCGCCGCACCGTGGCCCAGCTGGAGGCGGGCGAGGCGAGGCTGGATAACGCCTACGCCCGCGCGGTCAGCGCCGCCGGCAACCTGCCGGCCCAGCAGGCGCTCGCCGAGGTGTTTGCGGTGACCGACCGCACCTGGCGCGGCATCGGCAGCATCCCGCTGAGCGGCTGGCGGCTCAGCGCGCGCTACCGGGAGTTCGACGCCGAGGAGCGCTTCAGCGTCGGCCACATCCGCACCGCCGAGTCAGCCCTCTGCCGCAGCGGCGAGGTGCTCCAGGGCCTGA
The DNA here is from genome assembly GCA_037140315.1 of Chloroflexales bacterium. Taxonomy (GTDB): domain Bacteria; phylum Chloroflexota; class Chloroflexia; order Chloroflexales; family Chloroflexaceae; genus Oscillochloris. The sequence continues at coordinate 5,726 of JBAXES010000085.1, read as the reverse complement.
TCAAGCCCAACCAGTGCCCGGCCTTCGGCAAGGAGTGTACGCCCCGCGCGCCCCTCGGGGCCACCATGGTCAGCAGCGAGGGCGCCTGCGCGGCGTACTACCAGTACGGGCGGTTTTTGAAGGATGAAGGATGAATATCACACATTCATCCTTCATCCTTACGATCTGAGGTTCTCATGTCCAACGGCATTGACTTCGAGGGCTGGGTCTGCCCCGCGCCCCTGCGCGACTACCCGAACATTGTGATGGGCCACGGCGGCGGCGGCAAGCTCTCGGCGGAGCTGGTGGAGAACCTGTTCCTGCCGGCCTTCCAGAGCGCCACCCTGGAGCAGCTCGGCGACTCGGCCGTGGTCGAGGCCGGCGGCGCGCGCCTGGCCTTCTCCACCGACTCCTTCGTGGTGCGCCCGCTCTTCTTCCCCGGCGGCAATATCGGCGACCTCGCCGTGAACGGGACGGTCAACGACATCGCCATGAGCGGGGCCCAGCCGCTCTACATGAGCGCCGGGTTCATCCTTGAGGAGGGCATGCCGATCCGGCAGCTGGCCGCGATCGCCCAGACCATGGGCGCGGCCGCCCGCGCCGCCGGCGTCTCCCTGGTGACAGGCGACACCAAGGTGGTCGACCGCGGCCACGGCGACGGGGTCTACATCACCACCAGCGGGTTCGGCGTGGTGCCGGCGGGGCTGCGCATCGGGCCTGCCTACGCCCGCCCCGGCGACGTGGTGATCGTCAGCGGCGACATCGGCGTACACGGCATGGCCATCCTCAGCGTGCGCGAGGGCCTAGAGTTCGGCGCGCCCCTGGCCACCGACTGCGCCCCGCTGAACGGGCTGGTGGCGGCAATGCTGGCCCGCACCCAGGCCATCCACGCCCTGCGCGACCCGACCAGGGGCGGGGTGGCCTCGGCCCTGAATGAGATCGCCGCCGCCTCGCGGGTGGGCGTGCGGATCGTCGAGCGCGACCTGCCGGTGCCGCCGGCGGTGCGCGCGGCCTGCGAGATCCTCGGCCTCGACCCGCTCTACGTGGCCAACGAGGGCAAGCTGGTGGCCTTCGTGGCCCGCGACGAGGCCGAGGCCCTGCTGGAGGCCATACGCGCCCACCCCCTGGGCCGTAACGCTGTTATTATCGGCGAGGCCACCGCCGACCACCCCGGCATGGTCGTGGCCCGCACCGCCATCGGCGGCACCCGCGTGGTCGACACCCAGGTGGGCGAGCAGCTGCCGCGCATCTGCTAGAGAGAGTCTGAGAGAGGGCAAGCCCTCTCTCAGACTCTCTCCCCTCATTCCCCGTGGGCGATCGCCGCCTCGACGATCTCCAGGCTGACCGTCGCCGCGCCGCGGGCGCGGGCGGCCTGCTCGGCGGCCAGGCGCAGCGAGCGGCTGGCGCTGATCCGCGCCAGGAAGGGCACCTGCTCGATCGCCGCCGTCAGCCGGTCGGTGGCCTCCTTGCTCCAGGCCATCGTCTCGGATGAGTGGTCGGGCGCCGCCGGCGCCGCGGGGGGGCCGCCGGGCGCGGGCGCGGCCTTCACCTGCTCAACCGGCAAGAAGTTAAAGACCATCTCGTAGAAGCGGTTCACCAGCTCCTGCATGAGGTTGGCCGCCCCGGCGTAGCCCATAAAGGGCGTGCCCGTGGTGCGGCGCACCACCGGGCCGGGGAAGGTGGCGGCGATGAAGTGGCTGGCCCGCGCGTTCGTCTCCGAGAGATAGATCTTCTCGTTGATGCTGCCGAAGATGAAGGCCGGGGCCTTGGCGTGCAGCCGCCTGCGGATCTCGATATTGTCCGGCTCGTCCTCGCGGCGCGGGCGGCCCGAGCTCCAGGCGACCTTCATGCCCAGCTCCTCGCCGAGGAACTGCCTGAGGCCCTCCACGTAGCTGCGCCCGGCCACGATCGCGCAGTCCACCGTGGCGAACCAGTCGCTCTGCGGGCCGCGCCACAGGTCCCACACCGGCTGGAGCGTGGTCGTCTTCTCGCTGCCGATGAACGCCTCGACCTGGGACTCCGGCGTGCCCAGGAGCTTGCCCAGATCGCGCAGGAACGCCGTGGTGCCGAAGACGCCGAAAGGCGCGAAGAGGTAGGGCCGCCCGAGGGCCTGGGCCAGGGGCTCGCCGAACTCGCGGTAGAGCACCACATTTGCGGCCGCGTCGGCCAGCTGCGGCGTACCCGCGATGCTGCCGGCGTAAGGGTAGACCAGGTTCAGCTCGCCGCCCACCCCGGCGATCAGCCGCTTCAGCTCATGCAGGTCGGCCGGGGCGTTGAAGCAGCCCAGCGACGGCCCGATGACATTCACCAGGTTGGCGGCCTTCGGCGGCGCGCCGGGCGTCACAAAGGGCCTGCCGTACTCCTCCCAGGCGAAGAGCAGGGCCCGGTCGCGGCCCTGCCACTCGTCCTGCTCAAGCGAGCGGCTCCAGAAGAAGCGCGCCTCAGGGTCGATCTGCGCGACGAACTCGGTGTGGTCGGCGCTGATCATCTCGCTCTCGGCGGTACTGAGCACGATCAGGCGCTTGCCCTCCAGCATGCCCAGCGAGCGCAGGTCGTCGATCGTGCGCCTAAGCGCCTTGGCCGTCCCGTTGATCACATCCTCCTCGCGGATCGAGGTGGGCGTGAGGTTGGCCATATGCGGCAGCGCGTCGGTGTAGTCCGTGATCGCCATGCCCAGCAGGTTGTAGCAGCCGATCGGCGCGTCGCAGATAATATGCACATCGGGGAAGCAGCCAAAGACCCAGCTGGCCCCCCAGTAGGATGAGGAATCCGATATGTCGCGGATGAGTTGGATGGCCATTGGGCACCCCGTAAATAGTGCAATGTTGAATATTGAATATTGAATGTTGAATGTGCTCATTCAACATTCAATATTCAATATTACGAAAAGAAGTCCACCATGCGCTCGTAGAGCGGCCTGCGCGCGAGCAGCTCGCGCACGAAGCTGAGCGAGGCGATCATGCCGCCGGCCAGGAAGAGCGGGCGCACGCTGAGGATGTTCGTGTAGTAGACGGCCGGGATGCCCAGCTCCTTGGCGTGGGCGGCCAGGGTCGTCGTGCCGATCACCAGGTCGAACTTCCAGTGCTCCATGGCCGCCTTATCGTCCTCGATCGCCTTGCGGTAGACCACCGCCTCGCAGCCGTGGGCCTTCAGCCAGGCCTCATCGCCGGCGGTGAGCATGCTCTGGCCGATGCTGGTGCTCACATAGGGCACGTGGGCGCCGCCCTCGATCAGCAGGCGCGCGTAGAGCAGCTCGTTGCCCTCGTAGCCCGAGAGCATGATCGTGACGCCCCTGAGCGGCTGGGTGGAGAGGAAGCCGCGCGCGGCGGCCTCCTCCGCGCTGGCCACCTGCTCGACCACGTCCTCGTCCAGGTCGAGGGCCGCGCCGACGGCCCGGATCCAGGCCGCGCTGCCCTCAACCCCGATCGGGGCCCCGCTGACCACGCCCACCCCGCGCTCGCGCAGCACGCCCACCGTCTCGCGGTAGAAGGGGTGTAGGGAGGCCACGGCGGCGGCCTGGCCGGCCAGCTTCAGCTCGTTCACGTGGCGGCCGGGCAGGGTGGTGATCACCCGCCCGCCCATCTTGCGCAGCACCCCGTCGATGATCAGCGGGTCGGCCGGGAAGACCTCGCCGAGCAGGGCCAGGGTGCCGGGCTCCTGGGGGCTGCTGCCATCGACGAAGCGGCGCATCACCGCCGCCAGGGCGATGTCCTTGGCCTCGGGGTGCGAGTGGATGGCGTAGGCCGGCACGCGCACCAGCACCACCGGCTTGCCGTCAACCTCAGTGGGCAGCAGCTCCTCGGACAGACCGGCGGTCTCGGCCACGCAGAGCGAGATCACCGGGATGACGCTGACGTTCTGCTCCTTGGCCGCCTCGGCGATCGCCGCGTTGGCCGCCTCCTGGACCTTGCCCGCCGAGAGCTCGGCGGTGCCCAGCTGCGGGGCCACGATGCTCTTGCGCGCGGCGTAGAAGTGGGTCACAAACGTGAGCCCGTAGAGGCAGCCGGTGTCAGTGATCATCGCCGGCTGGGAGCCCTCGATGCGCGACAGCACGCGCAGGGCCCCGAAGGCGGGACACATCGTCTGCGGATGCAGCTTGCAGGAGCCCGGCTTGAAGGGCTCCGGCGCGCCGCCATCGCCGGCTGGGCTCAGCGGAATGATCTCGGCCATGAGGCAGCTCCTCTGCTGCAGATACCACGGGGCACGCCAGGATGCCTGATCTAGCGCAGTGTGGTAAGCGCATCTATGGTGGGCGTAGGTCACGCAAGTACGGGCATTATACGACAGTTTCTGCGCCGCTGGGCAACTTTCACAACAAAACCCTTTTGAAACAAGACTGCTGGCAAACATCGACACAACCGGACCCTGTCATTCCGAGCGATGCGAGGAATCTTCCCTCCTCCGCATTGAGAAGACCCCTCGCTTCGCTCGGGGTGACATGTGCCAGCAGTATCTTGAAGCTACCAGCTATCAGTATTGTCACGTTCTTTGATCAGGGAGCGGCTGCCGGTTGCCGCCACGCTGAGCGCTGTGCTATACTAAAGCCGCTTTACGGATCTACATGAATGGAGATCGGGCTGTGAGCGCCGAGCCATCAGCTCTGCTTGATGCCGCCCATGTGATCGTCGCTGAGCAGCTCGCGCGCCTGCGCGAGCTGCACCAGTCGGCGCAGCAGCGCTATGCCCAAATCGAGAGCGAGCTGCGCCTGTCGGCGCGGCTACTCGACGAGGCGAGCATGCAGCTCCGCTTCGCCGTCGAGCGCGGGCTGCCCAGCGCGACGACGCTGGCGGAGCGCGAGGGGCAGCTGCGGGCCGGCCACGAGGTGCTCGCCCGCGAGTACGAGGCCGGGCGCCGCGCCCTGCGCCAGCTCGACCAGCTGGTGCGCCAGATCGATATGAGCAGCGCCACCCTCAGCGGCGCCGACGGGGGCGACCCGGGCGACCCGTGGGTGCAGGCCCTGCGCGCCCAGGTGATCATGGGCCGCGAGGAGGAGCGCACCCGCCTGGCCCGCGAGGTTCACGACGGCCCGGCCCAGGTGCTCGCCAACGCGCTGATGGGCCTGGAGCACTGCCAGAACCTGCTCAAGGCCCAGCGCGTCGATCGGCTGGCCGAGGTGCTCGGGCAGCTGGGCGAGTCGGCCCGCGAGGGGCTGCGCGAGGTGCGGCGCTTTATCTCTGACCTGCGACCGGGCAAGCTCGACGAGCAGGGCCTGGCCGGGGCCATCGCCGACTATGTGCGGCGCTACCGCGACACCGCCAGCGCGCAGGTGAGCTTCGATGCCGAGCCGCTGCCGCGACTGCCCAACGAGACCGAGATTGTGCTCTACCGGATCATCCAGGAATCGCTCCAGAACGCCCGCAAGCACGCCCGCGGCGCCCCCGTCCATGTGACGCTGACGGCGCGCAAGGGCATGCTCCAGCTGACTGTGCGCGACGAGGGGCCCGGCTTCGACACCCGCGATGTCGTGCGCCGAGCCGGGCGCGAGAGCTGGGGGCTGACGAGCATGCGCGAGCGCGCCGAGCTGGTCGGAGCCCACTTTGTCGTCACCACCCGCCCCGGCCACGGCACAGAGGTAGCGGTCAGCCTGCCGATCGTGCAAAGATGATGAGGAATATGATGTCGACAAGTGCCAAGATAAAGGTCCTGATCATCGACGATCACCCGCTATTCCGCCAGGGCATCCGCTGGAGCCTTGAGGACGCCGATGATATAGAGGTTGTGGGCGAGGCCGAGAACGGCCAGGAGGC
>JBAXES010000084.1:0-10772 GCA_037140315.1 Chloroflexales bacterium | reverse complement strand
GCCTTGTAGTCGTGGGCGAAGCGGCGGCTTCCGGTCAGCAGGTTGCCCTTGAAGTCGTAGCGCGCGCTGGTCGCCACGCCTGCGCTGTCGTAGATCCGGTAGGGCCTGCCGCGCAGGTTGGCGCTGGCGTCGGGGTGGCGCTCGCCATAGACCCGCTTCTCGACCAGCGCCTCGGGATCGGGCGGCAGCGCGGCGTTGCGCGGCACCCCTGCGAGCGTAGTGTCGCCAGCAGCCTGTACGAAGACCTCGCTAGGCCGGTGCAGGGCATCGTACATGGCGCGCGAGCGAAAGCCCCGGCTGTTCCAGGCCAACAGCGGCTTGCCCGCCGCGTCATTCAGCATCCAGCGCTCGCCGGCGTCCATGCTGTGCTGGAAGAGCAGGTTGCCGGCGATGTCGTAGCAGGGCGCGCAGCCCTGAGGCGTGAGGTTCTGCGGGTCATCAAAGGGATGCGCGCCGACCGGCAGCGGCGGCATAACATACTGCATCACCCGGTTGCCGCGCGCGTCCTGCACCCAGAGCGGCTTGCCCTCGGCGTCGAGCTTGCTGAAGGTGAGGTGCTTCGCATCCACGCCGCTGGTACGGTTGTGGGCGATCACAATCACCTCGCGCCCGAGGCTGTCGAGCAGGGTCATCGCCGGCGTGCCGGCGTTGGCGGCGGCGAGCTGGGCGGCGCGGCGCTCGGCGGGGATGCCAGAGGTGCGCATCCGCGTAAACCAGGCGTTGCCCGGCTCGCTCGCCGTGTCGCTGGCGTCGAAGCTGGTGACGTGCCAGGGCGAGAACTCGACCCGGCGGTAGGAGCCATCGGGCGACTCGCTGCGGATCACCCGCCCGACTGCATCATAGTAGATGATCGGCGTGACGCCAATCTCGACCGGCTCCTCGTAGCGATGCCCAGTGGCCGGCGGGCTAAAATAGGGCTCGTACTGCTTGACCGGCTTGCCCTTGTTGTTCATGATCGTCTTGCCGCTCGCGACCCAGCGCAGCGGGCCGTTGGGCAGCCTCGGCTCGGCCTGCACCTTCTTGACCAGCCGGTTGCCGGAGCCGTCCGTGTACTCAAAGCCGCTCTGCACCGGGCTATCGGGCTGCTGGGACACGTGATGCTCGCGCACAATGCCGCAGGCGCAGGCCGGGTGCTGGCCCCAGACGACCACGCCGCTCTGGATGACCTCGCCGAAGTAGTAGAGATGCCGGGCGCTGGCAGTGCCGAGCAGCAGCTTAGCCTGGGCCGGATCGTAGTCGTCCGCCGCGAAGAAGCCGATCAGCGCCGCCGGCTCCGGGTTCAGCGCCGCATCGTCGAAGCCGGCGAGGGTGTCGCCCTCGCCATTTTTGCCGCTCAGCGCCAGCGCCGTGGGCATGCCCAGCACGTCGAAGCGCACTTCGGTGCGGTTGCCGTTCATGTCCTGCATCTGGCCTGGGGCCAGCACCCGGCAGTCGAAGACCTTCACATCGGTGCGGTTGCCCAGCGCGTCGGTGCTGGAGCGGATGTAGAGGTCGCGCGGGTCGTAGTCGAGCAGCGTGACATTGCCGAAGGGGTCGGCGTAGCGCTCGGGCAGGAAGAAGTGCTGCGGCGCATCGGCGTTGAAGCCGGCCACGCCGGTGCAGCGCCAGTGCTGCCCGGCGGTGTCTGCGCCAAGACGCACAGCCAGATCCGCGCCGCTCAGGTAGCCGCTGGTCGGCTGGTCGGCGAGCGCAGCGCGGACATCGGGGGTCAGCTTGGAGCCAAAGACCGTCGTCAGCAGCTCCGTGGTCAGGGCCAGGGCGTAGCTCTCGTAGGGCAGAGCGCGGGCGTTGAGGGCGCCAAGGGGCAGCGAGTTGATCAGATCATCGTGAAAGAAGAGGGTGCGGGTGTGCTCAACCAGGCGCCGCTGGGGGGTGCGGCGGTCAGGCAATGCGTGATAGGCAATGGACGTGACCGCCGTACCACTGATCTGGTAGCGCTCGCTGAGCCTGAACTCCCGCAGCCTCGTGCGCACAAAGTAGTGCCCATCACCGGCATCGACGGCGGTGATCCCGGTCAGCTCGGAGGTCTGCACCTCGCAGGGCAAGCGCAGGCGATAGTTGTCCGGGTCGGGCGGTGCCGGCGGCGCAGGCGGCCAGTCGCCGGTGTAGCGGGTCTCGACGTAGGCCAGGTGCAGCTCGCGCTGCACGCCAGCGATCAGCGCCTGCGCATCAGCGCCGATCAGCGGGTCGTTGAGCGACGCCGCCTGCCAGCGCGGGTAGCCGACGGTCACCGCCTGCTGAATATTGCCGTACTCGTCGATCCTCAGGTTCAGCGTATGCGCAACCCGCGGGTCGGGCACCAGCCGGTCGGTGCGCAGGTCGAGCTCGTAGTGGTAGCGGATCGCCTCGCCCGCGCTGACGTGAAAGACTGCGTGCGGGCTGCCGGCCCTGGGCTGCACGCGCTGGAGGTGGCAGCTGTGCTGGGCCGCCGAGAGGAGCTTGACCGGCACATGTTCGCCGCGCGCAAGGGCATCGACATCCAGCTCGTAGATCTCCTGGCGCAGCGGCGTGCCCTTGCAGGCGCGCAGCGCCTCGGGCCACTCGTCGGGGCTGAGGCCGATGGCGGCGAGGTCGGGCTCGGGCAGGCTGTGCTCCTGAAAGCCGAGCGGGTCGGCGACAACGCCCGGGTGCGCGCGCTCGAACCAGCGCGGGAAATACTCGTCTTTGAAGTGGCCGAGGATACGCTCGTGATCGAGAAACGCGCCGGTGTGGAACCAGGTCACGGTCTTGACCGGCGGCTGGTATAGGATCTTGTCGTCGGTAATATAGGGGCTGCTGGCGTTACCGGCCGCGAAGGTGCCGTACTCCTCAACATCCACGTGCTCAACCCGCCCAAAGCCGCGAAACTCGCGCTCGGGGCCGTCGAAGTAGCCGTGGTGATAGCTGTAGGTGCTCGAAAAGCTCGTCTTGCGCCAGGTATCCGTGAGGGTTACGCGCTCGACCACATGCACCGGGAAGGGCAGCTTCGTGATCCAGGGCGTGCTATCGCGCCTGTCCTGCAGGTAGAACTTCGTGGAGGGCGCGTACTGGACGCGGGTCTCGGCGCCGAGATTGTTCTTCGTCGCGATCAGCAGGTGCGGCTTCTGGCCGCCCATCAGGTTGACGTAGCGCATCGGCCGCTGCGCATTGCCAGGCAGGGGCGATGACCAGACGAGGCAGGCCGTACCGTTGCCGAGCAGATCAGCGGGCACGATACTGACCAGATCGTCTACCTGCGGGAAGATGCTCAGCGTCTGAGGCGCGCTCCAGCTATTGCCCGACTGGTTGAAGAAGAGGCGCACGCCGTCGTGGTGCAGGTAGATGATATCGGTCGTGCCGGCACCGTCGATATCGGCCAGCCGGATGCGCCGATGGTCGAACTGATCCGAGTTATCGAAGTGCGGCGCGTGATCCATCGTGACCTTCGCGCCGAAGCGACCGTAGCCCAGGTTCGGCCAGTAGCAGACCTCGCCGTTACGAATGCGTATGATATCGGTCAAGCCATCGCCCGACATGTCCCCCAGATAGATCGACTGCTCCCCATCCGCGAAGACGATCCGCGGCCCCTGCTCTTCGTCCCAGGGCTTGGGCACGCGTTGGGCCGCATCAAAGCCAGCCTCGCCCAGCGAGCGATGCCACACCAACACGTCATGCTCGCTGATCAGGATGTCGGCGTGGCCGTCACCATCAAGATCGATCAACTTCAGGTTTGGGTCGCGCATGTCGCGATGCAGGCGCGCGGTGAAGGGCTGAAACGGCTGCCAACCTTCGTCGCCATCATGCTCATACAGGCCAGCGATGGGGCCGTCCAGCACCACCAGATCCGGCAGGCCGTCGCCTGCCAGATCCATAAACTGTGCGCCGTCGGCCAGGGTGAGATTCGGCATGAGCGCGACCGATTCGAGCGGGGCAAGCTCAACTGAACGGTTGCTGATCGGGCTGAGGTTGCGCTTATAGAACCAGGCGCCGGCCTGCTCGGTGAGCACGCCGGGAATGCCCTCGCCGTGGAGATCAGTCCACTGGTAGGTCGCGCCGTCGACGCCGATGGGGAGATTCTCCAGACTCGCGGCGTCCACATCTTCTACGCGACCCTGCACGATCGGCAGGCTGTAGGCAAACTCGACCGGGGGCAGGCTCCGTTTGAGATAACCGCCGCCGTCGTTCCGCTTGTAGCCGGATTGGATGACGGCGCGTAAGAATGTGTAGACGGGGTTGCGCGTGCTGGCGGGCTCCTGCTCATACGAGTAAGTGAAGTCGGTGGAGCGAACGAGCCCCTCATAGCCCGCTTCGCCGGTGGGCAGATCAGGGACGTGATGGAACATAAGCACGCGCTGACAGAGGCGGGTTGTGCGCACCTCAAAGCTGGGGCGGTAGGTTGAGAACGGATCAGCTCGGAAGGCCCACTGGCCAGGATCGTCGGGCTTCGGCGCGTCGGCAGCATGTTCGCCATAGTCGAAGATGACCTCGAACATCCAGCCGGCGCCTTGGATCTGCGCATCGTTCAGAAAAGGCGAGCGCAGCCCCCCATCCAGCAACGACGCGCGGTTGCCGTAGCGGATGCGCTTGAGATAGCGGTTCGTGGCGCGGCGCGGGTCATCACGCTCACCCCGGTTGCGCTCGTGGGCCTGGGTCAGATCGACGCCGACGCCATCCTCGGGCTTGTACTCGTAGAGAACGGCATTGCCTCGATCATCGCGGGTCTCGCAGATCAGCCAGCTGAAGATACGCCGTGCGTCGGCGGGGTCAACGATCCGTGCGCTCTTATCTTTACCGTAGAGGGTAAGCAGGTTGTCTCTGGAGATGGAGCGCCAGTGAACATCGCCGTTGTTCTGCGTCCAGCGCTCGATACGCGCAAACAGCCCCTCGACGCGGGGGCGGTAGCGCCGTATACGGTAGGGCACACCATCAACGGTGCGTCGCTGATCGTTGATCACCCAGTTGCCGACAGCGTCCCGGATGCGCTCCGGCACCAGATCTTCAGCGCCGGAGAGGATGAAGACATCAGACTCGTCGGCGTCGATATAGCGCGGCAAACCCTTGTCGGTCTTGCGGGTAATTAAGGGGAGGGAGAGGCTCCAGCCGAAACCAAACGGCCCGTTGCCAGAGCCGGAGTCATAGGAGAGTGAGAGCTGTGGCCCAAAGCCGGAACGACCGGGGGATGTGGCGATCGGCACGGACATCGACCCGGTGCCGGTCACCGGGTTTGCGGCGAACTTCTCGCCGATGCCTTTGATGGTGCCGCCGCCTTTGGGAAGTGTGATCGCTGGCGCGTGCAGTGCGGCGGGGCCGCCCGCTGCTGACGCATCTGCCGCGCTACCGCCATTGGGGGTGGGCTGATGGCCTGTCCCGCTCGTTTCGTGCACGAACCACCGATGTTTCAGCAATCTGACAGGGAAGCCCTCTTCCAGATTGCCTGTCCAGGTTTCAGTTTAGCGGCGGAGCACGCCGGGCGCAACGAGGGATCGGCAAACCAGAGGGTTACATCACGCTGTGATCAGCGATCGGCCTGCCACTGTCGGGGGGGGGGGCCATTGCAGTATACATCAAGCTGCGGCACATCGGTAGCGCGCGGCGTATGACTTCAGCGTAAGAGCATGCTGGCGGCACGATGCATCCCTCCTCATCGACGATATCTGCTGGACGCCTCAGCGCTTTGAAGGAGCAGCTACGTTCGCGCCCCCCTGTTCCACCGCCTCGCAAGCGAGGAGTAGCGAGGAGTGAAGCATGCAGACCCCGCCTCTGCTATACTCTCGCGACAACCGCGGCGAGCGCCGAGAGGATATCAGAGAGGAGAACCAGGGTGGAGTACCGCAAGCTTGGGCGCACAGGGTTCACCGTGTCGAGCATCAGCTTCGGGGCCTGGGCGATCGGCGGCAGTTGGGGCGAGGTGACTGAGGCCGATGCGATGGCCGCGCTGCACCGGGCCCTCGATCTGGGCATCAACTTCATCGATACCGCCGACGTGTACGGCGACGGGCGCAGCGAGCGCATGATCGCCCGGCTGCGCCGCGAGCGCAGCGAGCCGTTCTACGTCGCGACAAAGGCCGGTCGCCGGCTTGACCCGCATGTGGCATCTGGCTATACCAAGACCAACCTGAGCGCGTTTGTCGAGCGCAGCCTGAAGAACCTCGCGGTCGAGGCGCTCGACCTCCTGCAACTCCATTGCCCGCCCTCCGAGGTCTACGACAACGACGAGGTCTACGGGGCGCTCGACGACCTGGTAACCGAGGGCAAGCTCCGCTTCTACGGCGTGAGCGTGGAGCGGGTCGACGAGGCGCTGCGGGCCATCCAGCGCCCCAATGTGCAGAGCGTACAGATCATCTTCAACGCCTTTAGGCGCAAGCCGGCCGACGAGCTGTTCCCCGTAGCCCGCGAGCGCAAGGTGGGCATCATCGCGCGTGTGCCGCTTGCCAGCGGCCTGCTGACCGGCAAGCTGCGCCCCGATAGCCGGTTCGCCGCCGACGATCACCGCAGCTTTAACCGCCACGGCGAGGCGTTCGACCGCGGCGAGACCTTCTCGGGGGTGGACTACGAGACGGGTCTACAGGCGGTGGACGAGCTTCGTCCGCTGGTGCCGCCCGGCGCGACCCTGGCCCAACTGGCGCTGCGCTGGATCACGATGTTCGACGCGGTCACCTGCGCCATCCCTGGAGGCAAGAACCCTGCCCAGGTCGGCAACGTACTGAGGCGTTAGATCCACTGCTGCGCGTGCAGCTGCCCCCAGGCCAGGGTAATGTGGTCTGCGCGGAACTGGCGCTTGCGCTCATTCCAGGCGTGAACCGCCTCGGCTGCCCGGCGCGCGTCCTGGCGGGCAGCGGGGCTCTCCTGGACGACCCAGTGGACTGACGAGAGGAGCTCGACCCCGTAGGGGGTCTCGTAGCCCTCGATCAAGGAGCCCACGCGGCCCAGGCGGGCCTGAATCTCCGCGTGGGCGGCGAGAACGGCCTGGGCTTCGGTCACAGCCTCAGGCAGGGGGTAGAGCGATACCTCCTGCGTGCGGTCACCATAGCCGCGCACAAAGTGACCGTCGATGCCCTGGAGCACGTGGTGCAGCTTCTCAGAGTATGGCCCATAGCGCGCCTTCGCGAACTCCAGATTGAGCGGCTCGCCGGCCGACTCCAGGAAGTAGGCCAGCTTCTGAATCTCGAGCAGCGACACGCGGTAGCCACGCGGGGCGTACTGCTCGATGAGGCCCAACACCGCTGCGCGCACCAGGGTCATCCCTGGCCGTTTTGTCGTAATGTAGATGCCCGCCGTCTCGGGCGCCACGGTGACCTGGGCCGGCCCCCAGGGCCGGGCGGCCTGGACGATCGCGTCGGCGAGCTGCTGGCGCGCGGCGGCGTCGGCGAACCAGGCCGCCGGCATGCCGGTGAGCACGCGCATCGGGGCCGGGTCGGGCATGACCTGGCGGATGGCCTCGCGGGCGAGGGCCACGAAGCTGGGCGAGCGATAGCGCGCCCGGTCGAGGATGGAGACGAGCCGGTTGGGGGCCGTGCTCAGCGCGGCCGCGCCGGCGATCCACTCGCTGCCGTCGTCGAGCGCGATGACGGTGGCGCGCGGCGCGCCGAGGGGCGCGTCGACCAGGTGGCCCTCGTGGGTGGGCGCCGGGGCGGCCACCGAGGGAAAGCATGTCGTGCGGCCCGGCCCCTGGATCTTGGTGTAGCCGTGGCCGACGATGAGACCGATTGCTGCGGGCTGGGTCATAGGTGTGCTCCTGAGAGGTGCCCCTACTGGGCACCTGATTATTGAGGGTACTGGAAGGGCCAACGGTCAAACGCTGGGGACGAACTGCCCGGCGTATGTTTGTGTGGTGCCCAGCGCAGCATGATGCGCGTCGCAGGCGGTGCCGCGCTGAGCGGGCGTGCTATACTGCTATCCAATAGCAGCAGGCGAGTGTGTTTTGGCTATCTACCACCCCGGGAATGATGGAGGCCTCTATGCCGGTGATCACTGTTGAGATTCCCGACGAGCTTGTCGAACAGGTCGCCCAGCTGCGCGATCGGCTCCCGGAGCTTCTCGCGCTGAGTCTTCACCAGCCGGCGCTCCCGGCAGCGACCTATCGCGACATCCTCGACTTCCTCGCCAGCAACCCATCGTCGCAGCAGATCGCGGCGTTTCGCCCGGCCCCCGAGATACAAGCACGGTTGCGCGCGCTATTGGATCGGAGCCGGGACGGGCAACTGACCGAGGCCGAGCAGCGCGATCTGGACGAGTATGCCCGCATTGAGCACCTGATGGTGATGATCAAGGCCGGGACGTTGCCATACCTCACGCCGGCGTCGTGAGCAAGACCTACGGCCTGACTGCGCTACGTCATCTTGTCGAGAGGCGCGTTTACGGATCGCCAGCGGACGAAATCCATGTCCCAGCTGAAAAGGAGCGTGAATGATGCACCGAACGATCGATGTGATCGTCCACGCTGACGGGACGATCGAGCCTCTTGAGCCGGTTGTCGTCAGCAGCTCTCGGCGTGCCCTGCTCACGATCCTTGAGGCGGCCCCGGCCAGCGTGACCGCCCCGACCGATACTGATGTGGCGATCGATGCACTTCTGCTGACTGCCGGCCTAGAGGAACTACCAGACGAGATCGCTGACGACCTCAAGCCGCTCTCCGAGGAGGCGCTTGACGCGCTGTGGGCGCGGATCCCCGCGGGCACAGCGCTCTCGCAGATCGTGATTGAGGACCGCGAGGAAACGTTCTGATGCCGGTGTTCTACGCCGATAGCAGCGTTCTGGTGAAGCGCCACCTCCCCGAGCGCGGCTCGGCGTGGTTCCGCACGTTGACGGCGCCTGGCACGGGTAATCGTATCGAAACGGCGCGGTTGAGTCTGGTCGAGGTGATCAGTGCGTTCAACCGACGTGTGCGCGAGGGCACGCTGCCAGCGGCCGATTACATCGCCGTGCGCGACGACTTCCTGGCGCGCTGTCGCCGCCGCAACTATCGTCTCGTCCCGCTCACCGCTGCCCTGCTCGGTCGCACACGCATCTTGCTGGAGCGTCACCCGCTCCGGATGTACGACGCGCTGCACCTTGCGTCGGCGCTCGAAGTGAGCGGGCGTCTGGCCAGTGCAGGGCTGCCGCAGCTGACCTTCCTTGCCGCTGATGGGCGCCTGTTGGCCGCTGCAACGGTCGAGGGCTTGCCCACCGATAACCCGAACAACTACCCGTGACGCCTCGTTGAGCGATTGAGGTACACCGATGACCGTCACTGTCGAGGAGCTATACCAGCAGGCCCAGCAGCTGAGCGCCGAGGAGCGCAGGCGCCTTGCCCTCCTGCTCGTCGAGTTGCCCGCGTCGGTGAGCCCGGAGCCGACCTTAGGTGAACGGCTGCGCACCATCCGAGCACGGATTGTCGCGAGCGGAGCGCCGCTGCTTAATGAGGCTGGGCTCGCGGGCGAAGTCACCGAGCGACGGGGCCAGCGGTGTGGTAAGTTCGTCCGGTTCGCTCGCTTCGAGTTCACTCCCCCCGCGCTCTAAAGAGCGCAGGGGCGGTGAACTGGTGAACCAATCAGGTGAACTGGGTGGTGAACTGGCGGTGAACTGCGGTGAACGAGCGCATTCTGATGCGGTGTTCAGGGTGAACTGCGTTACGCCCGTAGCGGTTGGTTCGGGGTGAACTGGAGCCTCCTGGGCGGTGAACTCGGTGAACTGCGCACCCTGATGCGGTAATTCGCCCTCCGAGCGCTCGAAGGTCACCGCCCAGTTCACCCGCAGTTCACCGGCGAACTCAGCCGGTGAACCGGCGAACTCGGTCGCCTGGGCCGCCGTGGCCAGCTCCTGCCGGCCCGTGTCGGTGAGGGTGTAGATCTGCCGCTCGCGGGCGATCAGGCCGCGCTCAAGCAGCCGGTTGATGCCCTTGTGCAGGGTGCTCTTGCCCTGCTCGGTGTAGTCGAGGACCTGGGTGAAGCTGGCGCCGTCACGGTGCTGGGCCAGGCTGAGCGCCTCCAGGATGGCGATGTGCTTCACGGTGAGCGCGGCGTTGCGCGTGGTCACCTTGCTGGCCGGGATAGGGGTGACGCTCGTGCCGGCCTCGACCAGGCGGAAGTAGCGCGCCTCGAAGGGCCTGCCGTTGTTGGCCTTCTCGCAGGTCAGGGTCATCAGGCCGCTGTCGTCGGTGGTGAGCTTGATCACCACCCGGCAGGCGTTGCGCAGCACGCTGCTGCCGCGCTCGTGCTCGGTCGTCCAGCCGGTGTGGTGGACGACGTTGATCGCGGCACCGGTGGCCTGGCGGATGGTGTTGAGCGCGTTGACGGCGATCTGCATATCGCCAGTGCTGCTCTCCTCCAGGCCGACCATGCAGGAGGCCAGGGGGTCGATCACGATCAGCGCCGGCCGCAGCGCCTGCACCTCGGACAGGAATGCCTCGACGCTGGCCTGGTCGCGCAGGGTGATTGGCCGGGGCCAGAAGTAGAGCTGGCCGACGGGCAGTCCGTGGTGCGCGCACCAGGCCGCGACCCGCTCCTCCTGCTTGCCGGCGGCCTCGGCGGCCACGTAGACCACTGGGGCGACCTGGGCGACGCAGAGGTTGCGCTGTCACCGCCGCCCCCTTCCTCGCCGCCGGGCGCGGTGGGAGTCGTCATGGGAGTCAACCCCGATTGTCGCCCGCTTTTTGGGCGCGTCCCTCCATGCCCCCGGTCGGCGCATCAGGGCGCGGAAACGCGGCCTGATCCGATCCCTGGGTGTCACCGGGCGGCGTGAGGCTGCATGGCTTTGCAAAGCCATAAAATCGCAGCGGGGCGCTTTGCAAGCAGGAGGTCCGGGGTTCGAATCCCCGTCGCTCCACCACGGTGGGA
>JBAXES010000083.1:0-10786 GCA_037140315.1 Chloroflexales bacterium | reverse complement strand
CCACAGCCGCGACTGGCTCTCGTGGACGCCGGCCGAGGTGCCGCTGGCCAGCGGCGTGCCCTCGTAGGCCAGATCGATCCCCTGCTCGTACATCGCGTGGCCCGCCTCGTGGAGCGTGCTGAACAGCGCGTCGCTCAGGTCGTCCTCGTGCACGCGGGTGGTGATGCGCACATCGCCGAGGGAGAACTTGGTCATGAAGGGGTGGTGGGTCTTATCCTGGCGGCCACGGCTGAAGTCGTAGCCGAAGGCGCGGATGATCCGCTCGCCGAAGGCCAGCTGCTGGGCCTCGGGGTATCCCCGGTGCAGGCAGGAGTCGTCAGCGGGGGGCTGCGCGCAGATCGCGTGGGCTAGGGGCACCAGCTCGGCGCGCAGCTCGGCGAAGATCGCCCGCACCGACTCGGCGCGCATGCCGTAGTCGGACATGTCGATCAGCGGGTCGGCGATATGCTGGTAGCCGGGGAAGCACTTCGCCAGGCGGCGGCTCAGCTCCAGCGTGCGCTCCAGGTAGGGCCGCACGGCAGCGAAGTCGTTGGCCGGGCGGGCCTTTACCCAGGCATCGTAGGATGCCGACGTGTGCGCATACAGCTCGCCGATCAGGTCGCTCGGCACCCGCACCAGCTGCTCGTAGCCCCGGCGGGCAACCCGGATCAGGGCGGCGTCGTCGGCGTCGGCGGGCAGGCTCTGCTCGTAGGGCCGCAGATCATCCAGCAGCGCGCCGACCTCCTCGTCGGTGGCCTTCTGGTGGGCGATCTTGCCGATGGTGGCCATCTGCCGGCCGCGGGCCGCGCTACCGCCGGGGGGCATGTAGGTACTCTGATCCCAGTTGAGCAGGGAGCTGGCCATGTTCAGGTCGAACACCTCGGCCAGGCGCTCCTTCAGCTCGCGCAGCTTCGTCTCCAAGAGGATCTCCTTTTCGAAAGAGCGGGAAGGGCTGGGGAGAGCAATGCCCCTCCCAGCGATATCCGTCATGCGGGTGGGTCAGCGCCCTTTCCGCACCGACGCCAGCCGCCCGGCGGCCGCCCGCAGCGTCTCCAGCCGCTTGGCGAAGCAGAACCGCGCCAGCAGGGGCAGGCCGCGCGTATCGGCGTAGAAGGCCGAGGGCGGGATGGCCGCCACGCCGACCTCGCGGGTCAGCCAGCGGCAGAAGTCGGCGTCGCTCGCAAACCCGGTGTGGCTGATGTCGGCCATGATGAAGTAGCTGCCCTCGACGGGCAGGGTCGGGAAGCCCGCGCCGGCCAGCACCTCGGCCAGCAGGTCGCGGCGCTCGGCGTACTCGGCGCGCAGCTCGGCGTAGTAGCCGGTGCCCGCCGCGTGCTCCAGGGCCACGGCGGCGGCGGCCTGGAGCGGGGTGGCGGTCGAGAAGGTGATCCACTGGTGGGCCGAGCGCAGGGCGGCGGTCAGGTCGGCCGGGCCGACGGCGTAGCCGATCTTCCAGCCGGTCACGCTGAAGGTCTTGCCGGTGCTGTTCACCGTCAGGGTGCGCTCCCACATCCCCGGCAGCGTGGCGATCGGCGTGTGGGCCGCCGGCCCGAAGACCAGCTGGTCGTACACCTCGTCGGCGACCACCACCACATCGTGGGCGATGCACAGGGCCGCGATCTGGGCTAGCTCCTCGGGCGTGAAGACCTTGCCGGTGGGGTTGTTCGGCGTGTTCAGCAGCAGCAGCCGGGTGCGCGGCGAGAAGGCGGCGGCCAGCTCGGCGGGGTCGAAGTGCCAGGCAAAGGATGAAGGATGAGGGATGAAGGATGCAGATCCGGCGCTGTCGTCGCTGCGCTGGACTTCATCCTTCATCCCTCTACCTTCATCCTTTGAGGGCGGGCGTAGGCGCACATACCTTGGCACGCCGCCGGCCATCACCACATCGGGCACGTAGGCGTCGTAGAAGGGCTCGAAGACGATCACCTCGTCGCCGGGGTTGACCAGGGCCTGGACGGCGCCGAAGATCGCCTCGGTGGCCCCGCTGGTCACCGTCACCTCGCTGGCCGGGTCGACCGTGCGCCAGCCGTGCGCCTGCCAGGTTGCGGCGATCGCCTCGCGCAGTCGCGGCAGGCCCAGGTAGGGCGCATACTGGTTCATGTCGGCGGCGATCGCCGTGGCGGCGGCGTCCTTCACCCACGCGGGGCCGGCGAAGTCGGGGAATCCCTGACCCAGGTTCACCGCCCCGTGCTGCACGGCCAGGGCGCTGATCTCGGCGAAGATCGAAGTGCCGAAGCTGCGGACGCGCTCGGCAGTGCGGTTCGTAGTCATGCTCGCTCCTGCGGGCTATTAAAAATGATAGTCCGTATGGTAGCACACCTCTAACGATCGTATGAAAAGGGGTTGCAACATTCGCGGCAAGGCCGACGTACCATTGGCAGAACACACAAGAGACGCCTCGGTGAGCGTCTATGCAAAGGGAGCATACCATGAACCTCAACCAGAAGCAGACCCGCGTCGCGGGCATCGCCCTGATCGCCCTTGGCGTCGTCGCCGTATTCCACCTGTGGTGGGCCATCCCGTCCGTGCTGCTGGCCGCCGCCGGCGTGGCGATCTACCGCCGCCAGCGCGCCCTCGGTCGCACGAACGAGGCCGTCCAGGGAGCCCTCTGGGGCGTCGGCCTGGCCGTGCTGATGCTGCTCCACTTCGTCTTCCCGGGCGTCCTGCTGCTGGGCGGGGCCAGCCTGCTGCTGCGCGGCCGCGAGCTTGATGCCGACCAGCGCGCCCACGGCATGCTCGCCACCATCACCAGCCGCCGCGCCGCTGCCCCGGCCCAGCCGGTCGCACAGCCGGCCGCCCAGCAGCCAAAGGTGACGATCATCAACGAGCAGCCCTCCACCGGCGAGACCGTCCGCCTGCGGTAAGTCTGGAAAAAGGGGCGGGGCTGGCTTTGCCAGCCCCGCCCCTTTTATGCGCGGGAGGCGGAGAGACCCGCCGTGCTATAATCTGCGTGTGAATCGTCGCCCGCCCCCACCCCGCTTTATTCGCCGCCGCCGCCGGCAGACCTCATCGTTCCGCCGCCGCTTCCCGCTGCTCGCCTTCCTGCTGCGCCTGGCCCTCGCCTTCGGCAAGCTCAGCCTGCTGCTCGCGCTCTCTCTGGTGGCCGGCGGGATGTGGCTCTACTACCGCTACGGCAGCGACCTGCCCGACCCCCAGCGGATCAGCCAGTACCGCAGCTTCGAGACCACCCGCATCTATGCCCGCGACGGCACCACCCTGCTGTACGAGCTGGTCGGCCCCGACGCCGGCCGGCGCACGCCCGTGCCCTTCGAGCGCATCCCGCAGGCGCTCAAGGATGCCACCGTGGCGGTGGAGGACGCCGGGTTCTACGAGAACCCCGGCGTGGACCTGCGCGGGATCATCCGCGCCGCGCTGCAGAACTACCAGAGCGGCCAGATCGTCAGCGGGGCCAGCACGATCACCCAGCAGCTGGTGCGCGGCATCCTGCTCTCGCCCGCGGAGCGCGGCGAGCGCAGCTACGAGCGCAAGCTGCGCGAGGCCATCCTGGCCTACCGGGTCAGCCGCGAGTACAGCAAGGAGCAGATCCTCGGCATCTACCTCAACGAGGTCTACTACGGCGCCCAGGCCTACGGGGTCGAGGCCGCCGCCCAGGCCTACTTCAGCAAACACGTCTGGGAGCTGAGCCCCGCCGAGGCCACCTTGATCGCCGGGCTGCCGCAGTCGCCCACGAACTTCAACCCCTTCGAGGATCTGCCCGCCGCCAAGGCCCGCCAGCGCGTCACCCTCGACCTGATGGCGAAGTTCGGCTACCTCACCCCGGCCCAGGCTAGCCAGATCTACGCGGAGCCGGTGAGCCTGGTGCCGCCGCGCACCGACCTGGTGGCCCCGCACTTCGCCCTTTATGTGCGCGACCTGCTGGAGCGGCGCTACGGCCCCGACCTGCTCTACCGCGCCGGGCTGCGGGTGGTCACCAGCATCGACATGGGCTGGCAGGCCGAGGCCCAGCGCGTGGCTCAGGAGCGGGTGGCCGATCTGCGCGAGCGCAACGCATCCAACGCCGGCGTGGTCATGCTCTCGCCCGACGGCCAGATCCTGGCGATGGTCGGCAGCGTCGACTATAACGCGCCCGACGGCCAGGTGAATGTGACGCTGGCACCGCGCCAGCCCGGCTCGGCGCTGAAGCCCTTTATCTACGCGGCAGCGCTCCAGCGCGGCTGGACGCCAGCCACCGTGATCTGGGACACGCCGAGCGAGTGGAAGACGCCCGAGGGCGTCGTCTACAGGCCGCTGAACTACGACAACGCCTTCCACGGCCCGCTGCGCCTGCGCATAGCGCTGGCGAACTCGCTCAACATCCCGGCGGTGAAGGCCCTGGAGTACGTCGGCGTGCCGAGCTTCATCGAGGAGATGAGCCGGCTGGGCGTGAGCACCTTCGACGACCCGAGCCGCTACGGGCTGGCGATGGCCCTGGGCAGCAACGAGGTGCGCCTGCTAGAGCTAAGTGGAGCATACAACGCCCTGCGCAACGGCGGGCGCTACGCCCCGCCGGTGGCCATCCTGAAGGTGACGAACAGCCGGGGCGAGGTGCTGGAGCGCTGGTCGCCCGACCACGGCCGGCCGATCTTCGGCCCGCACAGCGAGCAGATCGCCTACCTGATCAGCAGTATCCTCAGCGATAACGAGGCCCGCTGGCTTATGTTTGGGCGCAACAACGTGCTGGAGCTGCCCGACATCGTCGCCGCCGCGAAGACCGGCACCAGCAATGACTGGCGCGACTCGTGGGCGCTGGGCTATACCGACAGTGTGATGATCGGCGTCTGGGTGGGGAATAACGATGGCGCGCCGATGGCCGAGGTGGCCGGCTCGAACGGGGCCGGGCTGATCTGGCGCGACCTGATGATCGCCTTCAGCCAGGGCAGCCCGCCGCAGCCATTCGCGTGGCCGGACGGGATCGAGGAGGCCCCCGTGTGTGCGGACACTGGCGGCAAGGCGGGCGAGGCCTGCCCGCACCCGATCAGCGAGCAGTTTGTGGCCGGCACCGCGCCCACGAATGTCGATGTGGTCTACCGCATGGTGCGCGTGGGCGGGGATGGCAGCTGCCTGGCCCAGCCCTACACCCCGGCGGGCCAGGTGCGCGAGGTGAGCTTCCCGGCCTACCCGGTCGAGTTCCGCGAGTGGGCCGCGCGCAACGTGCCCCAGCCGCCCACCGCGCCCTGCCCGCCGCCCCAGGCCTTGGCCCAGGCGGTGGCCGTGATCAACCCGGTGGGGGCTAGCGACGTGGTCAGCGGTACCCAGGTCTTCATCAGCGGCACCGCCCGCGGGCCCTTCACCCTGGAGTTTGGCCGCGGCACCAGACCTGACTCCTGGCAGCCCGTCGGGCAGAACGCTGTCTCGGTGGAGAACGGGCTGCTGGGCGTCTGGCTGATCGCCGGGCTGCCCCCCGGCCCGTACACCCTGCGCCTGCGCGTGATCACCGCCGATGCGATCAGCGCCGCCGACCAGCGCAGCGTGCGCGTGGTGGGTGTGCCGTGATACCCGCAGGGGTGGGCGAGATTGTAATCTCGCCCACCCCTGCGGGTATGAGCCAGGGCCTACCGCAGCACTAGCGGCAGGAAGATCTTGTTCGTGCCGTTGCTGAGGCTGGCGGGGCGCACCGGGCCGAACTCGCTGGAGCCGCCGCCGTTCTGCCGCTCGACCAGCCAGTAGCTGTAGCTCACGCCGTTCGCCGCGCTGGTGTCGAGGAAGCTGTAGTTCGCGCCGCCCATCACCCCGCCGCGGGCCAGGATGAGCTGCGGCGTCACCAGCACCGCATCGGAGCGGCTGGCGCTGGCGCTGCGGTAGAGCTGGAAGCCCAGGCTGTTCAGCTCGATGCCCGTTGTCCACTTTAGGAGCATGCCGGTTGGCGTCGCGCTGATCGTGAAGCCCTGGAGCGTGATCGCCGTCGGCGGCCTTCTGGTGGCAGCCGCATTGTTCGCCGGCGTCGGGTCCGGGCCATGGGTGCCATCGTCGCTGATCCGTGCCGTGTTGTCGATCTGGGTCAGGCCCCCCACGAGCGGCCGGTCGACCCGGACAATAAAGGTGACGCTACCGGTCGCACGGCCAATGACGGTGCCGAGCGATAGCGTACAGGACGTGCCGGCGGCGGAGTTGTCGGGGCAGCTCCAGCCGGGTGTGCCGCCAGCAGCAACAGCGTGCGTCCCGACCGGCACGGTCTCGGCGATCACGACGCCCGTCGCAGTCACATCGCTATCGTTGAGGTAGGTCAGCGTGTAGGTGATCAGCTCTCCAGGCCTGATCGTGATGCTGCTGGCGTCCTTCGTCAGGCGCAGATCTGGGCTCGCTATCAGATCCTGGTCGCTGGCGTGCCGCGTGGGTCGAGGGTTGCTCAGGCTGTCCATATAGTCCAGCGCCACGGTGTTGTCGACCGTCCCGACCGCCCCGGCGTTGACGGTCACCGTCACCTTGACCTGCCCGCCCGTGCCGGGCGCCACGTCCCCCGCCAGGGCGAACGTGACCACCCCGCCGGCCTGGCTACAGAGGGCGACGCCTGTGGCGGGGGCGACAAAGGCGCAGCTCACATATGTTGTGTTCGCCGGGATCGTATCCTTTAGCACCGCATTTGTGGCCACGGCGCCGGACGTATTCGCGTAGTCAATCATGTAGGTCAGGCTATTGCCGGGGGCGGTCACCGTCACCCCGTCGCTCTTGGCCACGGTCATCACCGGCAGCGCCGGGGTCAGCTGCACCGTGTCGGTATCGGTGGCTTTCTCCCTGGGGAACAGGTTGCCCATGCTGTCTTTGTAGTCGAGGGTGACATTATTGACGACCGGGGCACCATTGGCGACGCCCGCATCCACCTGCACGGTCACCTGCACGCTGCCCTTGGCGCCGGGCAAGATAGTGTGGCTTAGGGTGTACGTCACCACACGCGCCGCCGGGTCGTAGCTACAGGTGCCGTCCGCCGGCGCAATCGTGCAGCTCACATAGGCCGTGTTCGGCGGGATCGTGTCATTCAGCACCACGCTCGTCGCCGAGCCGGGGTTGGCGGTGGCATTAGAGGTGTTGGCGTAGTTAATCGTGTAGGTCAGCTGGTCGCCGGGGGCGGTCAGCGTCACTCCGTCATCCTTGGCCACAGTCATCACGGGGACTGGCGGCTGCTCGTAGTAGGCGTCGGCGGCGGTCTGGCCCTCCTGGATGTACTGGTTGTTCCCATTAATACAGGTGACAATTTTCCACCAGCCCGAGGCAGGGTTCGTAATGGTGTCACCGACCCGAAGGATATCGGTGCCGCCATTGTTCCAACCCTGGTTACCGCCCGCCGTGTCCGCGCTTCGGGAGATCGTGCCGCCGACACCGCCTGCGGCAGGATTAGCCGGGTCATAGGCGTCGCTCGGCGCATAGTAGCGCACCTGCCCGAGATTATCCATGTCGAAGTTGTGGAAGGTGACCGATGTCTGCCCGGGAGCAACATACTCGTAGAGGGTGAGGCAGTCCACCGTCCCGGGGGCGGCGTCGTTCTGATAGGAGCCGGCGCGCACGCCGATCTGGATCTCGTCATTGGTGCCGGGCAGGCCATCGGGGTTATCGTAGTTCGGCGGCGGGGCGTTGGTTGGGTCACTGTCATTATCCGTGCCTACCCGCACGCGCCAGGCGTTCTCATCATCGCCTTGAGTCTCGGCGCGTAGCACGTAGGTGCCGCAGGTGGCAGGGTTGATGGTGGCGAAGCGCCGCCACGTCTCACCCGTAGGCAGCGGCGCGTAGGTGTGAGCAGCAACGCTGCCGGCCGCGCCGGGGCCTGGCTGGTTGGGCAGGGTGATCGTCGTCCCTGGGCCATAGAGTTCGAAGACGGTGTTATTGGCGTCGGCGATAGACTCCACATACCCGGGTAGGATGGGCACGACACGCACCTCATCGCCGATCGCATCTACCACCATCTCGGGGCTAAACAGATCGACATACACTGGGGTGGTCGTCGGCCAGCCACAGGGGATGGTGATATCGTAATAGTGGTAGCCTGGCCCAACGCCGTTGGCGGTACTCGTATACCAGTCGCCCTGGGCGATTGGGCTGCTCGGGCCATTTGTCTGGAGGTAGGTCAAATCCGTGGCGGGGGGGGCCTCAGTTGCAGCCGCGCCGCCGGGCAAGAGCGCGGTCAACATGAGTACGACGAGCGTAAAGAAGCAGATCTGGGCGAGGGCCGGGTGACGTACACGCATACGATATCGTCTCCGTTTGACGAGAATGCTACGCTGGCACCCGGGCCGAGGCCACCTGGGATGTGGGTGATGATGGGATGCCATTAGTTCAAGCGCTGTAGGTGATGGACAATAGCACATTATCTGTAGTACGCAAAGTGGAAGACGAGCGAGTGCTGTACGCATATCTGCGTAATACTTTAGCCCACGAAGTTGCGTCAGATAAAGGCTGGTGAGCAGCGCTGCGGCCCCGTCTTCGGCGCTAGCGCTGCCTTCTAGGTTGAAAATTTGCCCGAGGATGGTGTTCGCTCAGGAGCAACAAAGTAAAACTATAGAAAATAGTATAACCGTTTCTCGGCAATAGTGTAGACACTCTTTGATGACAGTATTTTTAAGATCGTTCTGCTCCTGCAAATAGTCAGGGCGCAGCCGAAGGCCCCCACGCAGCGGTGGGCGGACAGATTGCAATAGCCTTTGCTATGCGATCTTGCTACCTACTACTGTTTGTAGGTTTTTTTGCGGGATGGACTGTCTGCCCGGCGATCCTGGCTCAGCAGCTCATAGAGCAGCACGCCGGTGGCCACCGCCAGGTTGAGCGAGTCGCTGCGGCCGCGCATGGGCAGGCTCACCAGCTGGTCGCAGAGGGCCTGCTGGGCTGGGCTGAGGCCCTGGCGCTCGCTGCCCATCAGCAGCACCAGTGGCTGGGGATAGGCTACGTCCTGGTAGTCGACCGGGGCCTTGTCGGATGCACCGACGAGGAAGGCAGCGCTGGAGCGCTTCCAGGCGGCGAACTCGTCGAAGGAGGCGCGGGCCAGCTGAACGGCGAAGATCGCGCCCATGCTCGCCCGCAGGGCCGCCGGGTCGTAGGGGTCGGTGGTGGCGCCGAGCAGGATCAGGCCGGCGGCGCCCACAGCGTCGGCGGTGCGCAGGATCGTCCCGAGGTTGCCGGGGTCGGCCGAATCTACCAGGGCCACCCACCCTGGCGGCTGGCCGAGGCGCACGTTGGAAAGCGGCGTCCAGCGCTGGCGGGCCACGGCCGCCAGGCCCTGCGGCCCATCCTTCTGCGAGAGTCCGGCGAAGACCTCGGCGCTCACCTCGATGATCTGGGCACCGGCGGCGGCCTGCTGGTCGACGAGGTCGCGGGCGAAGGGGCTGGCGAGCAGCTCGGCGGCCACCACCAGGGCCTGCACATCGGCCCCGAGCTGCACGGCCTCGCCCACCAGGCGCACGCCCTCGATGAAGAACAGGCCCGTGCGCTCGCGCTCCTTGCGCTGGCGCAGGGCGCGGATCTGGCGGACGGTTGGGTTAGCGGAGCTTGTGATCATGTGAATGCTGAATGCTGAATGCTGAATGCTGAATGCTGAATGCCGCTCAATTCACTATTCACCATTCACCATTCACCATTACGGCAGTACCTTGCCTGGGTTCATACGTCCGTCGGGGTCGAGCCACTGTTTGATCCGGCGCTGCACGCGGAGCGACTCTTCCCCGACGGCCAGGCCCATGAAGGGGCGCTTGAGGGTGCCGATGCCGTGCTCGCCGGAGAGGGTGCCGCCCAGATCCAGCGCCGCCGCGAAGATCGCCTCGGCGCATGCCCAGAGTCGCGCCACCTCGGCGGGGTCGCGCGGGTCGAAGAGGATGTTCGGGTGCAGGTTGCCGTCGCCGGCGTGGCCGAAGACGGCGATGGGCAGCTGGTACTCGGCGCTTACCCGCTTGATCCGGCGCACGCAGGCGGCGATCTGGGGCAGGGGCAGGCTGATGTCCTCGCCGAGTCGGCTGGGCCGGATGCGGGCCAGGGCCGGGGCGATGGCGCGCCGCCCGCGCCAGAGGGTGGCCTCGTCGGCGGGGCTGCGGGCCACCTGCACGCTCACCGCCCCGCCGCGCCGCGCCAGCTCGGCCAGGGCCAGGGAGTCGGCGTCCACCGCGTCGGGTTCGCCGTCGGCCAGCATTAGCAGCATGGCCCCGGCGGCGCGGGGCAGGCCGATCTGGAGGTACGCTTCGACGGCGGTGATCGTCGTGTCGTCCATCAGCTCCATGGCGGCGGGCACCACGCCCGCCGCCATAATCTGCTCCACCGTCGTGCAGGCCGCGTCGAGGGTCTGAAAGATAGCCAGGGTGGTGCGCCGGGCGGCGGGCAGGGGCAGCAGGCGCAGGGTGGCCTCGGCGATCACAGCCAGCGTGCCCTCGGAGCCGACGAGCAGCTGGGCCAGGCCGCTCTCCGGCCCCTGGCCGGCCAGGTCGTCGCCCCAGCGGGCCAGGCTGCCGTCGGCCAGCACGACCGTCAGGCCCAGCACATAGTCGGCGGTGACGCCATACTTCACGCAGCGCGGGCCGCCGGCGTTGCACGCGATGTTTCCGCCGATGGTTGACGCCGTCTGGCTGGAGGGGTCGGGCGGGTAGAAGAGTCCCAGGGCCTCGGCGGCGCGCTGCACCTCGGCGGTGACGGCCCCCGCGCCGACGCGGGCGACCATCTGCGCGCGGTCGATGCTGATCTGATCCATGCGGTTGAGGGCGATCAGCAGGGCGCCGGGGCTGGGGGTAGACCCGCCTGCCAGGCCGGTGCCGGCACCCCGGCTCACCACGGGAGCGCCGTGCGCGGCAGCGATCCGCATCAGGGCCACGAGCTCGGCGGTGCTCGCCGGCAGGGCCACCGC
>JBAXES010000082.1:0-10813 GCA_037140315.1 Chloroflexales bacterium | reverse complement strand
GGGCCGTTATCCCAGAAGCTATAGCTCACGTGGCCCTTGGCGGTCAGATCGCCGCTGTACAGGCTCATATGCGGCGCAACCAGGTAGAGCGCTGAGCGCGCGACGCAGATGAGCGCGAGCAGCGCGATCATCAGGGCAAGCAGAATCAGCCAGGGCAGGGGACGCGTGTCACTGCGCCGATGTTCAGGCTGCTGTGGCCAGGAGGGCCTTAGGGTTTTCAGGGCTCGGTGTAGCATTAGCGTAGCGTAGTGTGAAGCAGAATGTGCTGCCCTGTCCTGGCGTGCTCTTCATCCAGATCGTGCCGCCCTGGCGCTCGACCAGCTGCTTACAGATGGCCAGGCCGAGCCCGATGCCGCGCTCAGACGAGTTGATGCCCTCGCTTGCGCCGTCGCCGCGGATAAACCGCTGGAAGACCTGCTCGTGCATGTCGGGCGAGATGCCCCTCCCGGTGTCCTCAACCTCAACCAGCATATGCTCGGGCAGGGCGGTGGCGCGCACCACAATCCCGCCCTGGCTGGTGTAGCGCCGGGCGTTGTCGAGGAGCTGGTGCATAATCATCCGCACCTGATCGAAGTCGACGAACACCTGTGGCAGGTCCCTGGGCAGCTCGATCTTCAGGGTGAGCCCCTTGGCCTTGATCAGGCTCTGGAGCGGCCAGGCGGCCTCGTCGACCGGGCGGTTCAGCTCGATCGGCTCGAGGTCAGTAGCGAGCGACCCCGAGTCGAGGCCAGCGATCACGATCACGTTGCTGATCAGGCTGGTCATATTGCTGGCGTGCTGGCGGATCGAGTCGACGAAGACCTTCTGGTCATCGTCGAGGGGGCCGGCCAGGCCGCGCATCAGCAGGTCGGAGTTGCCGCGGATCACGGTGAGCGGGGTGCGCAGCTCGTGGGATATCGTGCCGATGAAGTTCGTCTTCGCCCGGTCTACCGCGACCTCGGCGGTCATATCCTGTAGGACGCAGACGGAGCCGAAGCGCGTGCCGGTGCTCGTCATCACCGGGTTCGCCGCCGCGCGGACGATCCGCTCGCCCAGCGAGAACAGCCCGTGGGCGCGCTGGGTGCCGAAGCCGGGCACGCCATCGGTCAGCTCCTTCAGGGGGATGTCGCTAAACCAGGTGGGCGGCGGCTCATCGTCGCCGATGCCGAGGAAGCGGCGGGTGGCCTCGTTGATCAGGGTGATCCGCCCCTGAACATCGCAGACGACGATCCCGTCGGCGATGCTCTCGACGATCGCGGCCCGCTGGCTCGACTCGCTCTGCACCTGGCCGTAGAGGCTCGTCAGGTGGCCGGTCATCATATTGAAGCTGTGGGCCAGTGTGCCGATCTCATTCTGCGATGTGATCTGGGCGCGGCGGGTCAGGTCACCGGCGGTGATCGCCTCGGCGGTGCGGGCCAGCTCGCCGATCGGCGCAGTGATCCGATTGGCGATCCACACGCCGACACCGAAGAGCACGAGGGCCAGCATCATCACCAGCGCCACTATCGGCCCAAGGGTGTTGATGCCGGTGTCTACCACATAGTCGCGCGAGAGGGCCGGGGCGAGGATGCCCACCGAGGTGCCGCGGATCGCGAAGGGGATGTAGGCGAACTGGTACTCGCGGTCGTCGATCGTCTCGGTGCTGAAGACGGTGAGGTCGCTGGCGCTCGACTCGAAGGTGCTCAGCAGCTGCGCGTTCATCGCCGACGGGCCTTTGGGGGCGCTGAAGGTTGAGGCGAGCATAGCCCCCGACTGGCTGTAGAGCGTCACCCCGGCGGCCTGGGATCGGGCCTTCAGCTTGCTCAGCAGCCCATCGACGCCATCGACGCGGATTGCGGCGATCAGCCCGCCCACCACTGTATCGCCCTGCCGCACCGGGGCGATCGTCGCAAAGTACAGCGTCTCGGTCTCGGAGCTGGTCGCCTTAAACTGGATCAGGCCCGCGTATTTATCGCCGCGGCTATCGTTTGCGCCGTTGAGCACGCGCTGGGTGAACCACGCCTCAGAGAGGTCGATCGGCGTGTGGGTGGTGTAGTCTTGGCTGCCCCCCCCCGCTGCGCGCTCAAAGTCGCTGATCGTCTGGCCCTTGCCGTCGAAGGCGATCATCCGATCCAGGCTGACGCCGCTGCGATTGGCGCTCACGCGGAAGAAGGGGTCGAGGGCATCTTTGAGCCCCTGGATGTTATTGGCGGCGAAGGCGTCGGCCACACCGGGCGCGCCTGTCGACTCATTGCGTTGGGCGAAGGCGACCTCGCGCAGGAACTGGAGGTTGGCCTGCTCCTGGCTCAGCAGCGCGTCGTTGGCCGTGCGCGTCACCGATGCCAGCTGGTTATTGAAGCGCTCCTGTAGCGAGCCGGCCATCTGATAAAAGACCACAGCTGATCCTAGCACCGCCACAACAACGGTGAGGATCAGAAATGGGCCGATAATCTGATAGCGGAGCTGCGATTCCAGCCCGCCCCATGCCCTTCGCATCGACATCCCCTCTCGGCGCGCGACGCCGGCTGGCCGAGCCAGAAGATTGCGCCCATGATGAAAAGGCGGCGCGTTCAGCATGCGGTGTTGGTATAATATGAGTATAAAAGGCTGGGTGGGTGGGATCAAGGGCCTGCGGATAAGATCTCTCTAACAGTTTGTTTATATTGCACAGGCGTGATGCTACTATACTGCTACATAGCGTCTCTAATGCGCAATTTGTGCAACACAACTCGCTGCTTATCTATCTGAGATAGACCGATTGTGCTATAATTGTATCGGCGTCCCTATTGTGTTTGTGTGGCATAGCATGCAGCTACGCTTTCTTGGAACCGGCACCTCAATGGGTGTCCCCGTCATTGGCTGCGACTGTGCGGTCTGCACATCGGGCGACCTGCGCAACCGCCGCATGCGCACCTCGGCCCTGCTGCGCGCTGCGGGCCAGACGATCCTGATCGACGCGGGCCCCGACTTCCGCGCCCAGGCCCTCGACGCGGGCCTGCGCCACGTTGACGGGGTGATCCTGACCCACTCGCACTTTGACCATGTCGCCGGGATCGATGACCTGCGGCCCCTCTGCGCCGACGGCAGCTGCGTGCCCATCTTCGGCAGCCCGCGCACCCTCGCCGACGTGCGGGAGCGCTTCGCCTACGCCTTTACTGAGAGCTCGGTCGGCTCCACCCGCCCCAGCATCGAGCTGCGGTCGATCGAGGCCCCGTTCCAGATCGGCCCCACGGCGATCACCCCGCTGGCGATCATGCACGGCACTTGGCCGATCACCGCCTATCGGATCGGCGGCCTGGGCTACGTCACCGATGCCAGCTTTATCCCTCCCGATTCGGGAGATCTGCTGCGCGGCCTGGATGTGCTGGTGCTCAACGCCCTGCGCTACGAGCCACACCCGACCCACTTCTCGCTCGCAGAGGCGCTCGATGTGATCGCCGATCTGCGCCCGCGCCAGGCCTTCCTCGTCCATATGACCCACGCCTTCGACCACGCCGCCGCCGGCGCGCAGCTCCCTCCCGGTGTCGACTTCGCCTACGATGGGCTGGAGATCAATGTTGAATGCTGAATGTTGAATTAGGGACATTCAGCATTCAGCATTCAGCATTCAGCATTCAGCATTCAGCATTCAGCATTCACCATTCACCACTATGCGAATCGGCATCGACGCGCGGCTGAATGCCTACCGCCAGGGCGGGATCGCCCAGTACACTCGGCTGCTGCTCGCGGCGATGGCCCCGCTGGTCGGCGACGATACGCTGATCGCCCTCCAGCACCGCCGCCAGCCCCAGCCGATGACGGTGGCCAGGAATGTGCGGCGGGCCCTGCTCCACACGCCGCCCCACAACCGCTTCGAACCCCTGGCCCTGCCCATCGAGCTGCTGCCCCAGCGGCTCGACCTGCTGCACTGCCCGGACTTTGTGGCCCCGCGCCTGCGCCTCTGCCCCGCCGTGGTGACGATCCACGACCTGGCCTTCCTGCGCTTCCCCGCGATCCTCGACGCCAACGCCCGGCGCTACTACGGCCAGGTGCGCGCCTCGGCCCACGCCGCCCAGGCGGTGATCGCCGTATCCGAGTCCACTCGCGCCGATATCGTTGATCTGCTCGGCCTGCCGCCCGAGCGGGTTGATGTAGTCTACGAGGCGGCGGCCCCCTCCTTCCGCCCCGCCGAGGTGGGCGCGGGCGAGCAGATCACGGTAAATGGCCGGGCGCTGCGGGCCGGGGGCTTCGCCCTCTTCGTCAGCACGATCGAGCCGCGCAAGAACCTGGAGACGCTGCTGCGCGCCCTGCGGGTCTGCCTCGACCTGCGCCCGCAGGCCGGCTACCGCCTGGCGATCGCCGGGGTGCGTGGCTGGCTCGACGGGCCGGTCTTCGACCTGATCCGCGAGCTGCGCCTCGATGATCACCTGGACTTCCTGGGCTGGCCCCAGCCCAGCCAGCTGATCTGGCTCTACAGCGCCTGCCGGCTCTACCTCAACCCCTCGCTCTACGAGGGATTCGGGCTGCCGGTGCTTGAGGCCATGGCCTGCGGAGCGCCGACGCTGGTGGCAGATACCAGCAGCCTGCCCGAGGTGGCGGGCGAGGCCGCCCGGCTCATACCGCCGCGCGATGTGGCGGCCTGGGCGGAGGCGATCAGGGATCTGTGGGCGGACGACGCGGCGCGGGCCGATCTGGCGCGGCGCGGGCCGGCCCAGGCGGCGCGCTTCTCGTGGGAGCGCGCCGCCCGCGAGACGCTGGCGATCTACCGGCGGGTGGGGGGCCGCAGGCCTCCGAAATGATCGTATGCCTGATGGAAATTGCCAGCGAAGCTGGCAATTTCCATCAGGCATACGTATAGGCGGGCCGCAGGCCCCAGATTATCGTCCCTACCCTCGCAGGGCCGGGTTGAGCTTGGTGGCGGCGAGCCAGGCCTCGATCCCGACGGCGGGCTGCACCCCCTGCTCGGTGACGATCCCGGCCAGGGCGCTCAGCGGCGTCAAGTCGAAGTAGACGTTCGACACCTGGATGTTCGCCGGCACTTCGGGCCAGACCTGCTCGGCCGGCCAGCGGGTCTGCTCGGGCAGGTGGTAGCCGGGCGGCAGAAACTTCTCGGAGCTACACAGCGCGTAGACGGGCACGTTGGCGGCCTTCGCCGATAGCACCATGCCGTAGGTGCCCACCTTATTCATCAGGCCGTGCGCGCTCAGGTGATCTGCGCCGACGAGCACGAGCTGCGCCTTGCCCGCAAGCACCACGGCTAGTGCGTCAATCACGAGGGTTGTCGGGATGCCGCTGGCGACCAGTTCGCTGGCCATAATCCGGCCCTCGCAAGCTGGGCGGCCCTCCGCGCAGGTCACGCGGAAGCGCCGACCGGCCCGCTGGGCGTGGCGGAGCACCGCGCGCACGGTGGTGCTGCGACCGTTGGTCACGATCTGCGCATCGTCGGCGATCAGCCGCAGCGCCGTCTCGGCGATTGCCGCCTCGTGGACGTGCAGGCGTCGCTTGAACTCGTTCGCCGCCTCCACCACCACCCGCTGGCCCTGGGCAAAGCTCTCGATGACCTCGATCTTCCAGAGCAGCGCGTTCACGAGATTCACCAGGGGCGCCATCGTCGGGTGAGCGCGGATGAGTGCCCAGCCCACTTCGAGCAGCCCCTGGCGCAGCTGCGACAGATCGCCGCTCTGATCTGCCTGCGCCTGATATATCAACGCTTCGGCGCTCTTCTCGGCGATCTCAACCGCGCCGGAGACCCCGTCCTCGGCAATGGCGGCGACTGCCTGTGCGGTATATCTATCCACGGAGTTCTTCCATTCGTGTTTTTGGGGTGCTGTGTCGAGGGGGGCGTGACGCATATGAGGATGGCCACCTACCACCCGTTGGCTGAAGAGTGTGCGCCTGATATGACCGTCGCCACGCGCCAATATCGTGGCCTGTTACGAGCATACCACAAATTCGCTCATCGATTGTTGGAGCCGATGGAGCGGCGCTTGAGCAGCTGTCTGAGCGCTGTCTCAAGCTGACTGATCGAGAAGGGCTTCGGCAGGTAGAGGTTCCCGCTCTGCTCAAGCTGCTCGCGGGTCGTCGGGCTGAGCGTATCGCCGGTGATGAAGATCACCCGCTCTGCGAGGTCGGTGTCGTGTACGCGTATGGCGGATAGGAGATCGAATCCGCTCATGCCAGGCATGCGCACATCGGTGAGCACAAGATCGAAGGACTCGCGGCTGATGGCGGCGAGGGCGGCCTCGCCGCTGGTCGCCACCACCGAGCGGTGGCCGAGGTCGTGCAGGAGGCGCGCGATCAGACGGATCACCGGCTCCTCATCATCGACGACGAGGATGTTAAGCGACGACCCCGCTTCGCTGATCGGGGAGACGAGGGGGGCGGGAGGTTCGGGCTGGGCGCCGGAGATCTGGCGCACGGGAAGATCGATAAAGACATGCGTGCCATTGCCGACCTGGCTCTCGGCCCAGATCTGGCCCTCGTGCTCCTTCACAATGCCGAAGCAGATCGAGAGCCCGAGGCCCGTGCCCTGGCCTATTGGTTTGGTGGTGAAGAAGGGATTGAATATCTTGCGCAGATTGCGCTCGGGGATGCCCACGCCGGTGTCGGCCACCTCGATCCGGATCATCTGCTCGTCGGCCTCATGCTCAGGGTGGGGCACCACCTGTGTGCGCAGGGTGAGCGTGCCCCGCCCGCCGCGCTCAACCATCGCGTGGCGGGCATTGGTGATTAGGTTGAGGAAGACCTGCTGGAGCTGGTGCGGGTCGGCCACTGTCAGCGCGAGGTCGGGGTCGAGGTCGAGCTGGACGTTAATGTTATCGACGCGCAGCTGGTATGCCTGAAGGGCAAGGGCGCTGCGCAGCACCTCATTGAGGGCCACCATCGAGCGCTCGGGCGTATGCTCGCGGGCGAAGATCAGCAGGTTCTGGACGATCTTGGCCGCCCGCTCGGCCTGGGCGTGGATCTGCTCGATGTCCTGGCGTGTATCGTCGGTGAGGTGCGTGTTGCGCAGGGTGAGCTGGGCGTAGCCGCTGACGCTTGTGAGCGGGTTATTCAGCTCGTGGGCAACGCCGGCGACGAGCTGGCCGATCGCCGAGAGCTTCTCGGACTGGACGAGCTGCTGCTCCAGGCGGCGACGGTCGGTGAGGTTGCGAGCGATACAGTGGAGCCCGGCGGGCCTGCTGCCGCCATTCTGCATGACGTGGGCGCTCACCTCCAGATAGATCGGCTCCTGGTTATGGTGGGCCAGCTCTAGCTCGAAGGGCGGCACGCCCTGCCCGTCGAGCAGGCTGCGCAGATGCGCCTGGGCTATGACCCACGAGTCGGGCGCACAGAGAGTCCAGAGCGGCTGGCCAATCAGGTCCTGCACCGGGTAGCCGGTGATCTGTGCGCCGACCTTGTTGATGCTGGTGATCCGTAGCTCGCGGTCGAGCATGAAGATCATGTCGTAGGCGTTCGCGAAGAGATCTTTGTAGCGCCGCTCGCTCAGCTTCACCTGCTCGTAGAGCCGGGCGTTCTCGATCGCGATCGCGGCGTAGTCGGCCAGTGTGGCTAGCAGGTACTGGTCGTTCTCGCTGAAAACCCGATCGGACTGCTGGTTATCTACAGCCAGCACGCCCACCACCTGGTCGCCCACCATCAGCGGCACCTGCAGGAGCGCCCGCACCAGGAACCCCGTCTTCACCTTCAGGTCCACCCCGCTGCGAGTCTTATCGGTGCGGACGGGCTTCCCGGTGCGAACTACCTGGCCGGCCAGCGTGTCGGTGATCGCCATGCGCAGGCTCTGGGCGCGCTGCTCTCCGAGGTTCTTGGCTGCTCGCAAGTACAGCTCATCATGCTGGTTGTCGCGCAGCAGCAGGAAGCCCTCTTCGGCCTGGGTGATATAGACGCCGGCCTCGACGATCCGCTCCAGCAGCTGCTCCTGCTCCATCAGGCCGGTGACCGACTTGCCGATGCGCGAGAGGACGGTGAGCTCCTGGACGCGCTGCTGGAGCGAGGCGGTGAGCCGATCTTTATCGCGGCGGAGACGTCGCTCGCGCAGGGCCTGGTCGATCACCGCGCGGGCCTCGGTGTCTGAGAAGGGCTTGATCAAATAGTTCCGCGCGCCGAGGCGGAAGGCCTCAACCGCGATATTCTCAGAGCCGTGGGCGGTCATCAGGATGACCGGCACATCGTAGCCCTCCTGGGCGATGAGGCGCAGGAGATCGAGGCCGGAGATATCGGGCAGCTGAAGATCGAGCAGGATCAGATCGGGCAGACGGTCACGCAGGCGTTGGAGGCCCTGTCGCCCGGTATTTGCGACGATCGGGCTATAGCCGAGCTCGGGTAATACATAATTGGCGAGAAGCCCGCAGATCTGCTCGCTATCGTCGATAATCAGAATTTCTTCCATAAGAGAATGGTGCTGTCGCTGCCCGACGCGACATTATGATGACTCATCGCTCGATCCGTACACCCGCATGTGTCGCATTGCTGGGCCGACAGCAGTCTCGCTTAGTCTTGAATTGTACCCTGTTACGATTGCGGTGGCAAGAGACTGGCCATGCAACAGCCCTGCCCTTGCGATCGGGCGCTCCTACATATAGTATATGCCGATGCAGCATGAACATATGCCCACCGTCGCCGTGATCGGCGACATTAATGTCGACTTGAGTTTCGCGCTGACTGCCTTCCCTCACGAGGGTGACGATACGCCGACCACCGCGCTGCGCTGGGGCAGTGGTGGCAGCGGGCTGAATATCGCCGTAGCCTTGGCGAACTTGGGCGCCAACGCCCGTCTGATCGGACGAACTGGCAGCGATCCGGCCGCCGCTGTCGCCCTGCGCGTCGCCCAGCGCGCCGGCGTGGACCTCTCGCTGATCCAGACCGACCCTGAGATCGCCACCGGACTCTGCGGCGTGATGGTGAGTCCGGACGGACAGCGCAGCTTCTTGAGCTTTCGTGGGGCCAATGTGCGCTGCGACCCAGCGGCGGTGACCCGATCAGCTCTGTCCGGCTGCGATCTGCTGATCATCAGCGGCTACGCCCTGCTCGAAGATTCGCAGCGAACAGCTGCCCTCCACGCTATCGATCTTGCGGTGATCTACGGCATCCCCTGTGCGCTCGACCTCTGCCTACCGGCGATCCGCGCGGCGCGGCGAATGATCGCCGGCCTGATGCCCCAGCTCTGGCTGCTTACGATGAACGAGGACGAGTTGCGGGCGCTGCTGCCCGGCCAGGGCATCCAGTCGGCCCTCGATATCATGGTCAGCACTGGACTGCGGGCAGCTGCGATCAAGCGGGGCGCTCAGGGGTGTAGTGTTGCGTATGATACGGCGCGGATCGATGTTCTGCCACCCGCTGTATCAGTTGTAGACACGAACGGATGCGGCGACGCTTTTACCGCAGGGTTTTCCTTAGCGCTCTTGCGCGGCGGCGATCTCTCTGGCTGCGCGGCCCTCGGGAATGTCCTGGGTGCCCTCACCGCCACCCGTATCGGCGCGGCCGATGCCGTGCCCTCCCGCGCGGAGATCCTTGGCCGCCTCGACCAGCAGTTGCTCTATCTGCTTGAGCCGTGATCCGGTGATCCGGGGTCGAGCCGCGCATTCCGGATCACGATACCCATATGGCGAGAGACCGACCGTACTGTAACAAACGCACGCCGATCAGGAGGTTCGATACGTATGGCACCCATCTGGAAAACACAGCTCGATGCGCTGCGCATCAGCGATCTGCGCACGATTTTCGCGACGCCGAAGCCGGTGATCGGCATGGTTCACTGCTGGCCGCTGCCGGGCGCGCCGGGCTATAGCGGCTATGGGATGCGCGAGATCATCGAGCACGCTGTGGCCGATGCCTATGCCTTAGCCGAGGGCGGCTGCCACGGCCTGATCGTTGAGAATATGTGGGATATCCCCTTCCGAGCTGGCCCGCATATCCAGCCCGAGAGCATTGCCGCCCATGCGGTGGTGGCGCACGCGGTGCGTCAGGCAGTGCCTGATCTGCCCCTCGGCATCAATCTGGTACATAACGGTGGGCTGGCCCTCCTGGGCATCGCGATCGCTGCTGGGGCTGACTTTATTCGCGTCTGTATGTTCACTGGTGCTGGGGTGTGGGACGCCGGGAGCTGGGATGAGGGCTGTGCGGCCGATCTGCTGCGCCGACGCAAGGAGCTGCACGCCGAGCATATCAAGATCTTCGCCGATGTCGATAAGAAGCACTCGGTGCGCTTCCCTGGCATTGATCTTGTCACTCATATGGAGTGGACTAATTTCTTCGGGGCCGATGCGATGATCATTTCTGGCCGGATGACCGGCGACGCCCCTGACCTCGCGAAGGTTCAGTCTGCCCGCGCTCTGGCCGGCAGCACGCCGATCCTGCTTGGCAGTGGCACCGACGAGCGGAACATCGCCGCATTTATGGAGGTGGCTGATGGGGTGATCGTTGGCAGCAGCATTAAACTGGGCGGTGAGATTGCAAATCCGGTTGATGCTGAGCGGGTGCGCCGCTTTGTGGCCGCAGCCGCTGGAAAATAGGCCGACAAAGATGTCGCTCGTTTGGTACTTCCTGGTGTGGTGCTCGTAGTACCTACGGTACCTCATAGGCCATACTCATGCGCCATTGAGCTTTGTATCACGGGTGTGGTATCCTTCAATTGCGGACGGGACAACACTCTTCATTTCATCTCCCCCCAATTCGCACTGCATCGGGTCTGTAGTCGGACTGGTACTCTGGGTGACGCAATCGACAACACAGCACCGTCTCAGCACGACAACACAGCACCGTCTCAGCACGACAACACAGCACCGTCTTAGCACGACAACACAGCACCGTCTTAGCACAACAACACAGCACCGTCTCAGCACGACAACACAGCACCGTCTCAGCACGACAACAC
>JBAXES010000081.1:0-10816 GCA_037140315.1 Chloroflexales bacterium | reverse complement strand
GGCCGGGATCTCGGGGGGCTGGGTTGTGCCACCAAGACGTTTCAGCAGGGACATACGTAGCGTACCTCCTGGAGATGGCGTGGGCTGCTTCGGCCGCGTCGGCCACGCGCAATAAGAAGCTAGATCTGGGCGTACCCCCCCTAGCCAAGCTTAACGAAGTAGGCCTCACAGGCGCGATCAATCAACTCCTTGCTCATAACGGGCGAGATACTGCGATACTTGGCCTCATCGAGGATCTGGTCGCAGAGGTCGCGCGGGTGACAGGAGCGCAGGTCGCGACCGGCCTTCATATAATGCTCCTGGATCAGGTGGCGCAAGCCCTCATCGCTATAGGGGATCTTCTTCTGCTTACAGACGAGCTGGAAGATCGCGCGGAACTCGGCGGGGGAGGGGTTGGGCACCTCGATCTTGTGGCGGATGCGGCGCAGGAAGGCGTCGTCCACCAGATCCTTCGGGTTCAGATTGGTGGAGAAGACGATCAGCACATCAAAAGGCACCTGGAGCTTCTTGCCGGTCTGGAGGGCGAGGTAGTCGAACTTCTTCTCCAAGGGCACGATCCAGCGGTTGAGCAGATCCTGGGGGCGGCACTTCTGGCGACCGAAGTCATCGATCAGAAAGAGGCCGCCGTTAGCCTTAAGCTGGAAAGGCGCCTCATAGATCTTGGCGATGGGATCAAAGATCAGCTCAAGCTGCTCGAGGATGAGCTCGCCGCCGACAACAACACGCGGGCGCTTGCAGACGACCCAGCGCGCATCAGGGAAGGAGTGGGGCACATGGCGGGGAGGGGCGCCAGGGAAGGGCGCAGCAACCTCGACGTGACCAACCTCGTTCTGCTGCACGACCTGATGGTTGAGCGGGTCGAAGATCTTGATGATCTGGCCGTCGATCTCAACAGTGTACGGGATGAGGACATAGCCGCCGAGCATGTTCGAGATACCCTCAGCGATCGTCGTCTTGCCATTACCGGGCGGGCCGTAGAGAAAGAGCGAGCGGGCCGAGTTGGCGGCAGGCCCGATCTTATCGAGCATCTTCTCGTTGACCACAATATGCCCGAACGCCTGGCGGATGGCGGCCTGGTTGATGATCATCTCGCCGACATTCTGGCGCTGGACCATATCGACGTACTGCTGGAGCGGCACGGGGGCCGGGCCGGCGTACGAGGATCGATCAAGCACCTCGAGGATCTTCGAGCGGCCCTTGTTAGCGATCACATACTGGAATGAGCGCTCGCTGAACCCGCCCTCGGCGCCGATGATATCGACGAACTCCTCAAGCTTAAGGAACTCCAGGGCCTTATCGATAATGCCGAGGAAGGGCAGCTTCGTCATCTCCTCAAGGCGCTGGCCAGTGATCGATCCGGTGAAGTAGATAACCTTGAGGACAAGGTCGGTGAGGAAGCCCATGCTCAGGCCCGACTCCGCAGGCGTGTTGGGCTGAGCGGGGATGTCGGGCATCTTCACATCCTGGGCCGGGCGCGATGCTGGCTGAGACGTTGGGATCTCGTGTAGCCTGAACGTCATTGGTAGCTTCCCTCCAGCAGGTACGCTGCGTGAACCAACGGGGATGCAGGTAATCCTGGGCACCCACTAGTATAAACCCGCGCACGGGGGATAGCAAGAAACAAGAGGAAGGCGTTAGGATCACGAAAGCTGCGGAAGAGGGCGGAAGATACGGACGCGGAGGGCGCGGAGGGCGCGGGAGCTGCCATCGATGGGGCGGGCGGTGCTACCGCCCGCCCCATCGAGATCCTACTCCTCGAGGTTATCGTCGTCGTCGGCCATATCCTGATCAATCTCTTCGAGGCCGAGCTCCTCCTCCTCATCGCCGCCGATGTACTCCTCCTCGGCCGAATCCGAGTCGTCGCCCTGGTCGTCGTCGTCGATTGTGTCCTCGTACTCCTCATAGCGCAGGCTAGAGACGTACATCGCGCCCTCGCCGAGCTTACCGGGGAAGGAGATCCGGCCACGCTGGCTGGGGTCCTGGTAGGTCTCGCGGATGAGCAGGCGGACGATGCGCGGGTCGGTCTGGGCAATGGCGGCGATATAGCGGTTGCCGCCGCCGATCAGCTCAGCGAGGCGCTGGCCGAGCTTAGGCTCCAGGCGACCGACCACATTACCGTCGGCATCGATCACATAGACGGTCTTCCCGATGATGCGGAAGTCCATCTTCTCGCCGGTGACAAGGGCGTCGACGGCGGGGCCGCGCGGCACATCGATCAGGGTTGTGAGGGCGGTGCGGCCCGTCTCGGTGATGAAGAGGCGCAGGTCGACCTGCTGGCGCGGCGAGCGGTTCACCTGGCCGTGGTCGAAGCCGCGGGCGAGCAGGGCATCGAGGCGGGCGATATTCTTACGGGCGATAGCGTTCGTGGGGAAGAGGCGCAGAGTCTGCTGGTAGGCGTCGTGGCTCTCGCTATACTGGCCGAGCTCCATCAGGGCCTTGCCCATGCGATTGTAGTTGTCGGGGTCCTCGCCGAGGGTGTGGATCTGGCGGTTCACCTCGAGGGCGTCGGCCCAGTTGTTCATTGCGGCGAGCTCGACGGCCTTCTCCTGAAGCTTGCGCCGCATGCGCATCTTCTCATCTTGCTTTGCCAACGTGGGTCTCCTTACTATAACAATGTGACGATTGCATCCGGCTTATTAGGCTATGGTGCCCTGAAGCGACCAGGGGCTGGTCTGGGTGATCCGGACGTGGGCCAGGCGGCCAACCCAATCGTCGGGGTGGGCGAAGAAGACCAGCCGATTGCCAGGGCTGCGGCCACGCCACTTGCCGCGGGCCTCGCCCTCGACCAGCACCTCGACCGTCTGGCCGAGCAGGGCGGCGTTGCGCTCGGTGGCCATGCGCTCGTAGAGCTGCTCCAGGGCGAGGCGGCGCTCCTGCTTCTCGGGCTCGGGCACGGCGAGGGCCGGGTCCCGCTCTTGCTCGGCGGCGGGCGTGCCGGGGCGGGCGGAGAAGGCGGCGATGTGGATCTTATCGAAGCGGATCTCCGCGCAAAGCGCCAGCGTCTGGGCGAAGTCCTCGGCCGTCTCGCCGGGGTGGCCGACGATCACATCGGTGGTGAGCGAGATATGCGGGATGGCGGCGCGGATGCTGGCGATCAAGGCGCGGTAGCGGGCGGTGGTGTAGCCGCGGCGCATGATCTTAAGCAGCGTGTCGGAGCCGGACTGGACGGGCAGGTTCACCTCGGGCATACAGCGCGGCAGGCGGGCGACCGTCGCGATCAGCTGGTCGGTCATCCAGGCCGGGTGCGAGGTGAGGAAGCGCAGCCGGAGCAGGCCGGGGACTGCGTGAACCGCCGCGATCAGGTCGGCGAGCTGAGGTCGGCCTGGCAGATCGTGGCCCCAAGAGTCGACGATCTGGCCAAGGAGGGTGATCTCCCTCGTGCCGCAGGCGACGATCCGGCGCACCTCATCGACGATCTCCGCAAGGGGCCGCGAGCGCTCGGGGCCGCGGCGCAGCGGGATCACGCAGTAGCTACAGCTCATATCGCAGCCATACTGGATGGGCACATGCACCGAGACCGGCGGGTGCTCCTGGTCGCGCACAGGCAGGGCCGGCTCATCGAGGGTGTAGGCCGCGTTGGGGGCGAGGGCGACGACCTCATCGACGGCCGACGGGGAGACGAAGTGATCGACCATGGGCAGCTGGCGCTCGAAGATCGAGCGGTTGTCCGGGCCGACCATACAGCCCCAGAGGACCACGCGGGTATCGGGCTGAGCGCGCTTGAGCCCAGCGAGCTCGCCGAGCTTGCCGAGGATGCGCTCCTCGGCGCTGGCGCGCACGCTACACGAGTTGAGCACGATAAAGCTGGCCTGCTCGGGGCGGGCGGCCGGGCTATAGCCGGCGCCCTGGAGGGCGGCCTCGAGGCGCTCAGAGTCAGCGATATTCATCTGGCAGCCGACCGTCCAGACATAATAGCGCCGCGAGCGCGGGGTGGCGTCGCGGTCGGGTCGGGTCTGCGGATCAAAGAAGAGCAGTTCCTGCATATGCTCGAATGCTGAATGTTGAATGCTGAATGTTGAATGGGCCATTCAACATTCAGCATTCAACATTCGACATTGATAGCTACCAAACAATAATGGGCAGGCCGAACTCCAGGCTCTTGGCGGCGGCAGTGCGGAGCAGCTCCAGGCAGCGGTAGGCCTCGGAGTTATGCGCGACACCGGCCTTGAGCAGGAGCGGGGCGAGCTCGGCGAGTTCGCGCTGGAGGCGGGCGGACGAGCCGAAGAAGGCATTATCCTCCTCGCCCTCCTCGTCCTCGAATGAGAGCCAGATCGGCGTATCAAAGTCGGCGGGCATATAGTAGCTGTTGATGCCCTGGAGGTTGATCAGATGCTGGTAGCGCGACTTGACCAGGTCGTCCCAGACATCGGTGACGGCGTGATCAAGGTCATCGTAGATCACCGGCCCGTCCTCGATCACATCGGCGACATCCTGCTGGTGCTCGATGCGCGCGGCCAGGCGCGAGAGCTGGTAGAGGGCGCCCATATTCTCCAGCGATCCCTCCCAGACCTCGGTGCCGGGCTGGCCGATCAGGTCGACGTCGACGCCCTCCTCGCGCAGCTGGTCCTGCACCGCCGCGACAGACTCGTACTCCTCATCGTATGCGGTGCGATCCTCATCGGGGCGCACCGTGATCATCGAGCCGACCACGAGGTCAAGCTCGGAAGCTGCTTCACTACTCATAACACCTCCTCCGCGCAGAGCACATATGGAGTCAAGTATACCATAGAGCGTCTGGGTCACAGATCGTTTGGATCGCGAAGGGCGCGAAGGCGGAGGCGCGATGCCGTGGGAGGCGAGGTTTTTGAAGCATGCCTTAGAGGAGGGGGTTTTGCGGAGAGGGACAAGCCCTCTCCGCGGCTCTCCCAACCCGGCATAGAAGCTCGGACGATGTACGAGATCGGCGGCGCGGGCGACGGCGCCGGCAACATCCACTACTACTCCGCGTAGCGCTCCTCTTCCCAGGGGTCTGCGTTATTGTTGTAGCCGTAGCGCTCCCAGAAGCCGAGCTTATCGTAGGGAAGAAACTCCAGGCCGCGCAGCCACTTGGCGCTCTTCCAGAAGTACTTGCGCGGGGTGAGCAGACGCAGCGGGTAGCCGTGCTCCGGGGTCAGCTCCTCGCCATCGTACTTATAGGCCAGCATCGCGTCGTCATCGAGGAGCACCTCGATAGGGATATTCGCAGTGAATCCCTGGTCGCAGTGGGCGATCACAAACTTGACCGAGGGCTTAAGGGCCGGGATATGCTTCAGGAATTCCTTAAACTGCACCCCCTCCCAGCGCGTATCTAGCTTACTCCAGCGCGTGACGCAGTGGATATCGGTTGTGATCGTAATGGTGGGGAGGGCGCGGAACTCAGCGAAGCTAAGGCGGGCCACATCCTCAAGCTCGCCCCAGGCGCGCAGATCCCAGGTATTACTGAGATTGGTGTACTGGGGGACGCTGCCATAGTGCAGCACCGGAAACTTCTCGGTGACATACTGGCCAGGCGGGACTCGGCCCTCCTGATCCGCCTGGGTGTGGACGTGCTTCGTCTTAAACGCATCGAACATAAGCGCTCCTTCGTCAGCTTCGCGCACTCCCCGCTCGCATCTTGCAGGCGGCATCGCGTCTTTTGCGATCCCGCCCGCGATCACCCAACCGGCTCAAACAGATAGATCCCACCATCGCGGGTGCTGGCCGCGATCTGCTTGCCGTCGGGGCGGAAGGCAAGCGACAGGATCGTGCCGGTGCCGAGCTTAATGCTATTGAGGCGCGCGCCGCTCTGCGGATCCCAGAAGTCGACATTGCCGACGACGCTGCCCGTCACCAGCACCCTCCCGTCGGGCGAGAAGGCGAAGCTGCTGAACCAGTG
Source organism: Chloroflexales bacterium (assembly GCA_037140315.1). Lineage (GTDB taxonomy): Bacteria > Chloroflexota > Chloroflexia > Chloroflexales > Chloroflexaceae > Oscillochloris. Next base: position 4,962 of record JBAXES010000081.1, on the reverse strand, counting down.
ATCTTCAGTCGGCGCGGTGATCGTGCTGATCGGCGTGCCGTCGGCGACATTCCAGATCGTCAGCGACCCATCGCTACTCGCGCTGACCACCGTATCGCCCCCGGCGGGCATCTCAAGGCTGGTGATCTGCGCCCTCTGGCCGCGGATCGTCGAGGTTCGGTCGCCGCTCTGCGCATCCCAGACCACAATCTGGGGGGCTTTGGCGTCCTGGTTGCTCACAGCAGCGATCCGCGAGCCGTCGCGGCTAAACGAGAGCGTGGAGACCGGCCCGCTCAGGCCGCGCAGCGTGCGCAGCAGCTTCTGGCTGCTCACATCCCAGATCGCCACATCGCCGCGGTCATCGCCCGCCGCCACTATGCTGCGGTCACGGCTCACCACCAGGCTGAGGGCGAAGCTCTGGAGGCCCTGGAGCTGCCGGTTGCGATCCTTGCCGGTCAGATCGATGATCACGACCTCGCCCGAGTCGCTGATCGCAGCCAGCTGCGTGTCGCTGACAAAGCCGATGAACTGGCTGGTCGGCGCGCCGCCATTAAGGTTCACCTGCCGGTCGCTCGGGAGGATGTGCAGGCGCACAGTGCCGCTGGCGCCGCCGGCCCCCAGGACCGTGCCGCTGTCCGAGTAGGTCAGGGCGGTGACAAGGCCCTGCGCGAGCAAAACGGTGCGCTCGACCTGACGGCTCTGGGCGTTCCAGATCGTCAGGCTGCCGGCGGAGTCGCTGGCGGCCACGAGGCGCTGGCTGTCGGGCGCCCAGCTCAGGCCGAGCAGGCGCAGGCCGTGCTGGGCCAGGGTGGCCCGCTCAGTGCCGGTGAGCGGGCTCCACAGGCGCACCGTCCCGTCGAGGCTGGCGCTAGCCAGGGTGCGACCATCGGGGCTATAGCTGAGCCCACGGATCACCACCCAGTCCTGATGGCCCTTCAGCTCACGCTGGAGGCCGCCGGTCGCCGCGTCAAGCACATAGACACTTGAGCTGACTGAGCCGACGGCGATCGTCTTGCCATCGGGGCTATAGGTGAGCCCGGTGAGCCAGTAGGGCGCGGTGGTGTCTGGGTTAACCGGTGCCGTGAAGGCGAACCCGGGGCGGGGCTGCCGGGCGGCCACATCCCACAGGCACACCGTGCCATCCCGCGAGGTCGAGGCCAGGGCGGTGCCATCGGGAGAGAAGGCAATATTGCCGAGGAAGTCAGCATGGCCCTCCAGGGTGGCCAGGGGCTTACCGCTGACCACATCCCACAGGCGCACCGTCTTATCGGTGCTGCCGGAGGCCAGCGTGGTGCCATCGGGAGAGAAGGCCAGGCTGCGGATCCAGCCGGTGTGGCCGCTAAGCCGGCGCAGCTCGCGGCCCGTCGGCACATCCCAGAGGATGATCGTGTTCTCGTCCTGAGCGCCGGAGGCCAGGACCATGCTGTCGGGAGAGAAGACCAGGCTGCTGATATCGCCAGTGTGGCCGGCGAGCGTGGCCCCCTGGTCGAGGGTATCGCCGAGGCGAAGCTGGATGGCCTTGCCGATGCCCACCGCCAGCAGCTGCCCGTTCGGCGCGTAGACCGCCGGGCCGACCGCGTCCTCCTGGATCTGCTTGGTCTTGGTGAAGGTCGCCGTGGCCGCCAGCTGCGCGCTGCCGGGCGCGGGCGTGGGCTGGCCAGCCGAGGGGGTGGACGGCCGCGCCCCGCCGCCGGCGGGCGCGGCGGTGCTCATCGCCGAGGCGCCGCTCAGCAGGGGCAGGGCGGCGCCGGTGGTTAGGATGCGGTAGCCGATGAATGCGCCGATGAGGCAGATCGCCAGGGAGACCAGGGCAAGGGAGGCGGCAATAGAGATCAGGCAGCCGTTGCTGATCCGCGATGACGGCTTAGGCGCTGTGGCCTGGGGCGGCGGCACCTGGGTGTAGCCGGCGGCGGGCTGCGGCGCGGTCGCGTAGGTTCCGGGGACCGGCTGGCCGTAGGGCGGTGCCGGCGGCGGCGGCCCGTAGACAGCGGTCGGCTCGGCGGGGCGGGCGGACTCGATCGGCGCCGTGGCGCCTAGCGACCGGCCGGACATCAGCCGCACCGTCTCCAGGGCGCTGCGCATCTCGCGGGCGCGCTGGTAGCGGTTGGCCGGCTTCTTCTCCAGGGCCCGCAGGGCCAGCTGCTCGGCCAGGGCCGAGACCCGCGCGTTCAGGGTGCGCGGCGCGTTCAGGGGCGTCCCCGCCTCGCGCTGCGCGGCCGTGGGCGGTGGCCAGCCCGTGAGCAGCTGGTAGAGCACCGCGCCGATCGCATACAAGTCGCTCGACGTCGTCGGCTCGGCCTGCGAGTCGTGCAGCTCAGGCGCGCGGTAGGCCGAGGGCTCGCCGCCCACGTGGCGGGCCAGGGCGAAGGGTGCCAGGCTCAGGCCACCGTCCGGAGACGACCACAGGTCCGTCGAGCGCAGGTCGCCCATCACCAGGGGCGGGGTGCGCTCGTGCAGCACGTCCAGCACGCCCAGCAGCCGGTCGATCAGGGTCAGCACCTCAGACTCCGGCACCGGCCCGCCGCGATCCCGCGCCACCCGGTCGAGATCCTGGCCGCCGGGGTCGTCCGCGATCAGGTAGTAGGTCGTCCCCTCGGCAAAGTGGTCGCGCAGGGCCAGCAGGCCGGGCGCGCTCACCGAAGTGATCTGGCCGGCCAGCGAGCGCACATCGGCCACGGCGGGGTCGCCGGGCTGCGGCAGCTCGGCGACCAGCACGCGCAGCGACTCGCGCAGGTCGATCGCGCGGTAGATCACGCAGTCGGGCCGCTCGTCGATCACATAGGTGATCCGATAGTGTTCATGAAGGGTGGACTCTAGTGCCAGCATCATATCCTCGGGGTCGGCGGAACCATATCCATAACCGTCAGCTATAGGCCATTGTACCAGCTTGGCCGCCGCCGCGCATCACCTGTATCATGCACGCCACCGCCACCACCATACCGGAGGCCTAAGACAAGGGAACAGGGAACAGGGAACAGGGAACAGGGAACAGAAATACCGCATCCTGATGCAGTGCAATTGCCTGAACGGTAACGTACGCTGAAACCTTGCCTAACGTGTTATAACATGGCCACCTATGCGGCGCAAGACACCGCGCTCCGCGCGCGGATTCGGGGCGCTCGATGGGCGGGGTACGGGCTTCGCCCTTTGCAACCCCGCCATAGGACTGCCATGCTTCGCACAGCACCCATCGCCCTGGCCGCCCTCGCGGCCCTCGGCCTCGCCCTGGCCGAGTTCCTTGGCCCGCGGCTGCCCGTCCCGCTCAACCTGCCCCCCCAGCGGCAGGTTATCACCAGCAACCCGCTCATCGGCGTCCACACCCGCCTCACCGGCGTCGGCGACGAGGCCTACATCGAGCGCAGCCTGGAGCAGGTGCGCCAGATGGGGGCCAGCTGGGTCGTCGAGCTCTTCCCCTGGGCCTACATCCAGCCCCGCTCGCGCTACGGCTACGACTGGGCGGGCGCCGACATGGTCATCGAGCACGCCCGCCGCCAGGGGCTGCAGGTCGTCGCCCGCCTCGACCTCGTGCCGGCATGGGCCAGGCCGGCATGGGCCACCGACCGCCACCTCGACCCGGCGCGCTACCAGGACTACGCCAACTATGTGGCCGCCTTCGCCGCGCGCTACCGGCCCCTCGGCGTACGCCACCTGCTGATCTGGAACGAGCCCAACCTGCGCTTCGAGTGGGGCGAGCGCCCGCCCGGCCCCGGCGCCTACGCCGCCCTGCTCAAGCTGGTCTACCCCACCGTCAAGGCCGCCGTGCCCGACGCGGTCATCATCGCCGGGGCGCTCTCGCCCGGACCGTCGATCGACGGCGGGGCCACGCGCATGGACGATATGCAGTACCTGGCCTCGCTCTACGACGCCCAGGCCGGGCCATTCTTCGACATGTGGGCCGCCCACGCCTACGGCGGCCAGGAGCCGCCCGACGCCGCGCCCGCCCCCGTGAAGGTCAACTTCCGGCGCATCGAGCTGGTGCGCGCCTTGCTCGACCGCCTGGGCGGCGCCGATAAGCCCATCATCATCACCGAGGGCGGCTACAACGACCACCCGCGCTGGAGCGCCGCCGTCCGCCCCGCCGACCGCATCCGTTGGACAATCGCCACCTACGAGCGGGCCCGCAGCTACCCCTGGCTGGTGGCCGTGGCCCTCTGGCAGTTCAGCACGCCCTTCGCCACCCACTCCTACCCCGATAGCTGGAACTTCGTCGCCCCCGACGGGACTCCGCGCGCGATCTACCTCGCGGTGCAGGCATACGCCGTGCCCGGCGGACCACCATAGGGCCTCATCAACTTTGGGGCTGCGCCCCAAGCCTGCTTTTTGTGTTGCCAGCGACAACACCATGCACGGTGAGGGTGTGGGAGAGCTTCGCTCTGCCACAAAGAAGACGGGTTCTGCACCCCACCGAGAGGTGACGTTGATGCGGCCCTAATCATCAGTTGCGCGTAGCGCGTAGCCGTGCTAGAATCACGCTCATGGAATCGCATACCCCCGCACCGACGCCCGAGCAGACCGCAGCGAAGGATCGCGCATCGCGCATCCCTGGGCTTGATGCGGAGGCAACCCCCCTGCTCGGCCTCGGCCTCGGCCTGACCGGCCTCGTCCTCGGGCTGCGGCCGCGGTTCGCGCCCCTGCCCCTCGCCCTCACCGCCCTCGCCGCAGCCCTCTACCGCGACCCTGAGCGTACGACGCCGCCTGACCCGCGCGGGCTCTTCGCCGCCGCCGACGGCACCGTCCTGCTGATCGACGAGGTCTACGAGCACCGCTTCATGCACACCGACTGCGTACGGATCGTCACGGCGGTGTCGCCACTCGACGTGCCGATCTGCCGCAGCCCCGCAGGCGGCACGGTGCGCTACGTCGCCCACGCGACCGGCGAGTATCGCCCCGCGAGCGACCCGGAGGCCGCCGAGCGCAACGAGCGGGTCTACGTCGGCATCGACACGGCCTGGGGGCCGATCATGGTCGTCCAGATCGCCGGCC
>JBAXES010000080.1:0-10898 GCA_037140315.1 Chloroflexales bacterium | reverse complement strand
GATCCTACTGGCGGAGCATCCGCTGGGAACCTAGGTCCACGCACCCCCACCACAAACACAGCCGCCCCTGACATTGTCAGGGGCGGCTGTGTTTTTAGCTGGGGTCTGTGGCCCTAAACCTTCCTAAGCGTCGATTAGAAGCTGGCAAGAACCGATCTATGGTGTCTTCTCGTCGGCCTTGGCACGCGGCTCCCAGCTGCTGCGCAGCAGCGGCCAGGCGTTCCAGAGGTACTCCACCCCCGATATGAGCGTCCAGAGGACGGCCAGGGCGATCGGGATGGGCCAGAAGCTTAGCAGTAATCTAAGGGAATCGCTCCCCGCGAGTGCCCCCCCTGTGTCGACATTGGCTGCTAGGAGCCGCCAGATCAGCGCGACAACTTGGATGACGAGCTTCTGCTTGCCCAGCTTCCCGGCCGAGATCACGCTGCCTTCTGCGGCGGCAAAGGATCGTAGCCCAGAGATCACGAACTCGCGCACGATGATCACGAATGCGATCCAGCCGGAGATCAGGCCAGTCTGGATCATCGGTAGCAGCGCCCCAGTCACGAAGATCTTGTCGCTGATCGTGTCGAGGAAAATCCCCAGTGGGGAGACGACGTTGAGTCGGCGCGCGATCTGGCCGTCGGCCATATCGCTGAGCGCCATAATGATCAGCAAAAAGACTGCCCAAATGTAGCAGCTTGGGATGTCTACGATGATTAACCAGACGAGGAGCGGGGTGGCGATGATGCGGAAGAGTCCGAGGAGGTTGGGAAGGCTACGGGCGCTGAATGGCATACCGTCTGTATCCTGCCTGTTATGACACACTGTGCTACTGTGGTGCCAGGTGTAGCGGAGGTGTGTTGCGCCATCACCGCTTAGGCGATTATAGCACTTTCTACCTGTCAGGAAGCGACATAGCACCTCGGGCCTTCGGGCGGAGAAAAAGCCGTGTGGTATAATTTATCGTGTATCAACATGGTTGGGATCGAACGAGTGCGGCGGGCGATCCGAGATGCGTGAGCTGTGACCAGGCTGTGGCTCACGTCTTATCTGCCACACATGCTCCTTTCGACGATAGCGCAACCCCACGCCCGGTATAAATCAATTATGACGATCGTCCTTGAGCAAGTAAATCAGCTGCTTTCCGCAGCAGTGTTGATTGTCACGTTTTCGCTGCTCACCTACATCGCCCTGCAAAACTGGCGCAACGATATCGCCCGCGCCCTCTGCCTACTGCTCGGGGGTGTGGTGGTCGTCTATGGTGGCGATCTGCTGCTGGCGCGCGCGAGCAATGCCGCGACGATGGTCTTCCTTGGCCGTAGCCAGTGGTTTGGTATTACGCTGGTTCCTGCGGCGTATATTCACTTGGCTAACGCGCTTTTTATGCTTAGCTCGCACCGCGCGAAGGCAGAGCGGATGCGCTGGATGGTCTGGCTGTCCTATGGCGGGAGCGCGATCTACCTGCTGCTGGTGCTCCTGGGCACCGATCTGATTGTCAGCGGAAGTATCCCTAACGGCCCAGTTGCGCAGTTCAGTGCCGGCCCGTTCTTCTGGTCGTATGTTGTCTTTTTCCTGATCGGTATCGGCATCACGCTTGCCGCCGTGATCGACTCCTGGCGCTATGCCTTGACGCCCGCACAGCGTCGGCGCATGGGCTATCTTGGCGCGACGTTCGCCGCGCCAGGCATTGGCGTGTTCCCATTTCTGGTGATCGGCGCGCCGAGCACGCTCCCGGATAGCGCGATCTTGATCATGCAAGAGATCGCCAGCCTGATTGTGATCATTATGATCACGGTGATGACGTACAGCGTGGCATTTCACGGTGTGCTCCTGCCGGATCGCCTGATCAAGCAAGACTTCATCCGCTGGTGGCTGTACGGCCCGTTTGTCGGCATCATGATCATCCTGTTCATGCAGGCGATGCCAGCCCTTGAGCGTCTGCTGGGGCTCCCGCGCGATACGCTGATCACCTTCGGGGTGATGATGATGACGGTGCTGATGCCGATCTTTGTGAGCAAGGTGAAACCCTACCTTGACGCCCTCGTCTACCTCCAGGATCACGAAGAGATCGACTACCTGCGCAACCTGCCGCGTAGCACATTTACACGAGCCGACCTGCGCTCACTGCTGGAGAACTCGCTGGTGGCGATCTGCGGCGCGCTGCGGGTTGAGACGGGCTTTGTGGTCGCACCCGGCGATGGCGGCTTTACGGTGAAGGCGATCTGCGGCGTCCGGCGCGATGTGAAACGCTTTGTGAGCGAGTACCCGCTGCCTACGCTGCTGCCCCAGGTGGAGCGCCTACCTGATAACAGCCCCGATGGTCTGCCGGCCACCGAAGCGTTTTTGACCTGCGGCGGCTTCTGCCTGCTGCCACTGCGCAGCCCCGATGGACTCTTCCTGGGGACGCTGGGCGTGGCCTTCCCGCCCGAGCAGCTGCGCCAGGGCAGCTCCCTCGCCCAGAGCGTGCGCCACCTGATCGGCGTGCTCGCGCACCAGATGGAGCTGGCCCTCTCCACCGTGCAGATGCAGCAGATGATCTTCGACGCCCTGCGTGGCCTCGGCCCCGAGATGCGCTCGCTTCAGCAGCTCTCGTCGCATATTGAGCAGGCGACCTCGGCGGAGCTGGAGGATCTCGAAGGCGATGTGGTGACGAAACCTGACTTCCCTCAGCTGGTGAAGGATGCCCTGACCCAGTTCTGGGGCGGGCCGAAGCTCTCTGACAGCCCGCTGCTTGGCATGCGCACGGTGCAGCGGATCATTAACGAGCAGGGCGGCAGCCCAACCCGGGCGCTCCAGGCGGTGCTGCGTCAGGCAATCAGCAATCTGCGACCGCATGAACAGCTTGACCCGTCCGCGCAGGAGTGGCTACTCTATAATCTGCTGGAAGGTCGTTTTCTTCAGCGTAAGACGGTGCGCGATGTGGCGAACCGCCTGGCGATGAGCGAGTCGGACTTCTACCGGAAGCAGCGAATCGCGGTTGAGGAGGTGGCTCGGCAGCTGACGATGATGGAGGATGGCGAGCCATGAAAGTGCTCCTGGCGGAGGACGAGCCGGATATTCAGCTGATCACGCGCATGGCTCTTGAGGACGCGGGCTGCCAGGTGGTGGCGGTGAGCGATGGGCAGGCGGTGCTCGACAGCGCTCAGGCCGATCTGTTTGATGTAGTCCTGCTGGATGTGATGATGCCCCGCGTTGACGGCTTCACCGCCTGCGCGCGCCTCCACGCTAACCCGCAGACGCGTGACCTGCCCGTGATCTTCCTAACCGCGAAGTCGCAAGAGATGGAGGTTCAGCGCGGGCTGGCGATCGGGGCGCGGGGCTATATCGTGAAGCCCTTCGATGTGTTTAGCCTCGCTGATCGGATCGCTGCTATTCTGAGGGGGCGTGCTGCGTAAGACAAGGGAACAGGGGACAGGGACGGGCAATAGCTCCGGAGTGTCAGCAATCGCCGCGTGTCGGCAAACTGTAAAGTCACTATGGACTTTGCCTAACAAGCGGATCGGCAGTATGTCTATGATTACTCCACCGCGCATATCCTCTGATGGCGTTGCACCCGCCGATAAGATGCGAGTTGCGCTGCTTGATACGCTAGACCCCGCCGCGCTGCGTACGCTCTACGCGACCGGTCAGCGGTTCGCGCGCTGCAAGCATCGCGCCGAGGTGTATGACGCCTCTGTGTCCAGCGCGCAGGCGCTGCTCGGGGGTGTCTTTGCGTTTTTTGCCACGGGCCATACTCCCGGCGTGCTCGAGCTTGTCGCCCGCCTACGCGCGCCAGATACGACGCCGACCACGATCAGCGTGCCCCCACACTGGCTGGCGCTGCTCGCCGAGCGCGGCGGCCTGGTGCGTAGCGAGGCTTGGGCCGGCCCGCAGCGCTTCTTCGCCGAGCTCTCGGAGTGTATGGCCCGTGGCGAGGAGGTTCTGGCGCTGCCGATCATCGGGGCCACCCAGCACTATGGGATGATCGCTCTGGTGCCGGATCTTCCGCCGACCGCTGGGCAGGAGGCGGCGCTGATCGCTCTGGCCGACGATGCTGCCCAGGCGCTCGACCGGGTCGCGCAGCTCGATCACGCGCCCCGCAGCAGCGATATGAGCGAGTCGAGCCGGGTGCTCACCGCTGTCAACGCGGTGACGGATATCGGGCTGCTCTACAGCAACCAGATCGACCAGATGCTGAGTGCGATCCTCGCGCAGATCCTCGCGGTATTGAGCCTGGCCGGCGGGGCGATACTGCTCTATAACGAGCAGTCTGAGGATCTGGATCTGGCTGTCGCCGCGCCTGGGCCGAGCGCGGGCCAGCACGGCGGCGATGCCCTGGCGCTCTGGCATCTCGCGCTGCTCTCCAAGAGTGTGGCCGAGGCCCACGCCGCCGCGAGCTATGGCCAGGTGGTGATCGTGGCGAGCCACGCCGAGACGCCGGTCTCCTCCGCCCTCCAGGCGACCGGCATGGGTCAGCTGATCAATGTGCCGCTCCTCGCCGGCGGCTGGCTGACCGGCGTGCTCCAGGTTGTCACCGCCCACGAGGCACCGATCGATGCCCAGCAGGTGCAGATCCTGACTATTCTGGCCAGGCAGACCGCTGTGGCGATCGAGAACGCCCGTCTCTTCGCGCAGACCCGCAACGACCAGGAGCGGACGAGCGCAGTGGTGGACGCGACAAACGACGCCATCCTTATGCTTGATGAGCGCCGGCGCACGATGATCATCAACCGGCGCGCGCGTTTCTTCTTCGGTCTGTCTGAGCGCGAGCTGCAGGAGAAAGATCTGGATCAGCTTGGGGATCTCTTCACCCGGATCTTTGAGGACGCCCCGCACTTTCAGAGCTGGCTGCGTCAGCTGCTCCGCTCGCACGCCGAGCGGGCGGTGGAGGAGTTTCAGATCATCCGGCCCGAGGCACGGCTGCTGCAGTGTTTCTCCGCGCCGGTGATGGACCTCCACGACCGCTACCTCGGGCGCATCCTGGTCTTCCGCGATATCACCAGGGAGCGCGAGGTGGAGCGTATGAAGAGCGACTTCGTGTCGAATGTCTCGCACGAGTTGCGCACGCCGCTGACGAGCATTCAGGGGGCGCTCCAGCTGGTGCTCGGCCCGGCGCGGGACGGGCGGTCGGGGATGACCGACGGGGTCTCGCAGCGCGCCCGCGATCTGCTGACGATCTCGCTGAATAATACCGAGCGGCTGATCCGGCTGATCAACGATATCCTTGACGTCGCTAAGATCGAGCAGGGGCGCATCCAGCTGCGGCGCGAGGCGCTCTCACCCGCCGACCTGTGCCAGAATGCGGCGGGCGAGATGAGCGCCTTCGCCAATACCTGCGGGATCGTGATCGATATTGATGTGCAGCCCCTGATGCCAAAGATCTTCGCTGATGGCGACCGCTCGGCCCAGATCTTGGTCAATCTGCTCTCGAACGCGATCAAGTTCTCGGCGGCGGGCCAGCGGGTGCTGCTCAGCGTACGCCACGAGGGGTCGGTGGTCTGCTTTGCGGTGCGCGACTGGGGGCGCGGGATCGCCCGCGAGGATCAGGAGCGGCTGTTCCAGAAGTTTCAGCAGATCGATAGCTCGGCGACCCGCGATGTCGGCGGAACCGGCCTGGGGCTGGCGATCTCGAAGGCGCTCGTGGAGGAGCAGGGCGGGCGGATCTGGCTGGATAGCGCGCCAGCGAAGGGCAGCACGTTTAGCTTCACGCTGCCGGTGCTGCCTGATACGGACGTGGATAGCGAGATGGGCTCTCCCCAGCCACTGGCGCTGCTGGCGAGCCTGGGTGCCGATAGCGCGGCGGTGCGGGATGGGCTGAGGCACGCGGGCTGGCAGGTGTATGAGATCGCTGACGTGGCGATGATCTCCGCCTCGGCGCGCTCGGCACCGGCTGAGGTGCTGGTTGTGTCGCTGCCGGCGGACATAGACGTTGCCACCGCGCTGCTTGACAGCCTGGCCTCCGATGAGGCGACGCGCACAATGCTGGTGCTGGCGATCGGCGATGTTGGGCAGCGATCGGGCGTGCTGCTGCTGCCCGCCGACGCTTCGACCGAGCAGATCATCGCAGGCACCATCGCCGCCCTGGCCACCCGCCAGCCCCATGTGCTGGTGGTGGACGATGACCCGCACGTGCGGCCGGTGCTGGTGCGGCTGCTTCGGCGTCACGGCCTGCGGGTGACAAATGTGGGCGACGGCTACACGGCGCTGGCGGCCATCGAGCGCGTGCGCCCCGATGTGGTGCTCCTCGATGTGAAGATGCCCGGCATCGATGGCACCGAGGTGTTGCGCCGGATTAAGCAGAATCCGGCAACGGTGGCAACCCGTGTGATCATCCTGACTGCCAATGACCTGGGGGACTCGCTGCAGAGCCAGGTGATCGGCCTGGGGGCTGACGGGTATCTTGAGAAGCCGATCACCTACGAGCGGCTGATCAGCGCTGTGTTTTCGGCGAAGGTGCCTGGCGGGGGCGCACATGGAACATAGCTCATCTCAGCTTGATCGCTTCATGCACACGCTTATCTCTCCGCTGACGGCGCTCCAGGGTGCGGTGGGCCTGCTGCGTCGATCCCAGAGCGATGAGCAGCGTGTGCTCACGCTGCTGGCGACAATTGAGCGCAGCGTTGATCGGCTCCGCCTCGCCTGCGATCAGATCTTGAGCCACGCCGAGATCTCCGGCGACCGGATCCGCATCGATCTGCCGGTGGCGATGATCGGCTCCAGCTTGAGCCATGGCGCACCCCCGCCCGCAGCGATCCCGCTGCTGCGCAATCTGGCGATGGGGTCTGACGCCAGCGCTCACGACCAGCAGGCAGCGCGCGCGGCTGAGCTGCTGCTGATGGTCGCGCGGCCCGATGCGGCGGCGCTCGCGCTCGGCGATGAGCTGGAGGCCCGCGGGTATCAGCTGCTCTGGGCGCATCACACCGACGATGGGCTGGATATGGCGCGGCAGCTTCGGCCAGGCCTGATTATCCTCGACCCGCACCTGGATGCGCAGGCATACCTGGCGCTGCAGATCTTTGGTGAAGACCCCGAGACGAAGATGATCCCGCTGGTGCTGCTTGGTAACGCCAAAGGCGACTATGCGCTGCCTCTAGCGCGGCTGCTGGAGCAGATCGATGTCAGCCTGGAGGCGAATCGCAGCCCGCAGCGGGTTCGACAGCATATTTTGATTGTGGATGATGAGCCGGATATCGCCCAGCTGATCTCCGACCAGTTCGCCGACGAGGGCTATCTGACCACGGTGCTCGGCAGCGGCATCGAGGTGCTGCGGATCGTGCGTGAGCAGCAGTTTGATCTGATCCTGCTTGATCTGCTGCTGCCCGATATCGACGGATTCACCGTGCTTGGCGGCTTGCGGGTGCAGCCGGAGACGCAGCTGACCCCGATCATTCTGCTCTCGGCGATCAACTCGCCGGCCGATAAGGTGCGCGGGCTGCAGCTCGGCGCCGATGACTATATCACCAAGCCCTTCAGCGATGTGGAGCTGAACGCGCGGGTGCAGGCGGCGATGCGTCGCAGCGAGCGCGAGGGCGGGGCGAATCCCTCGACCCGCCTGCCCGGCAACATTGCGATCGAGCGGGCGATCAGCCAGCGGATCGAGCAGAACGACAGCGAGTTTGCGGTCTGCTACTGCGATATCGATAACTTTAAGGCATATAACGACACCTACGGCTTCCTGAAGGGTGACTCGGTCATCCAGCGGACGGCGCAGATCCTGCTGGACACGGTGCGCGAGCACGGTAACCCCGATGACTTTGTGGGTCATATTGGCGGCGATGACTTTGTGGTGATCACCAGCCTCGGTCGGCTCGATCTTGTCTGCAACAAGGTGATCGCGCGATTCGACATGACGGCACCCCTGCTCTACGACCGCGAGGCGCGCATACGGGGCTTCATTAGCGGCGAGGATCGCCAGGGTCGCCCGACCGTCTTCCCCCTGGTGAGCATCTCGATCATTGCGGTGAGCTCGCGACTGCGACCCCTGAGCCACCCCGGCGAGGTGGCCCAGCGCTCTGTCGAGCCGAAGAAGCGGGCGAAGCTCATCCCTGGCAGCGTGCTGATTATCGATGAGTGATGCCGCCCTGGCGGAGCGTCGCCCCGCAGTATAGGAGCCTATATGAAAATCCTTCTCCCCGAGGCGCTGCGCGAGGCGCTGGAGCCGCAGGTGCGGGCGGCGGCACCCGGCGTCGAGATGGTCTGGTTTGATGCGCAGGGAGACCCCGACGGCGATATCGCGGACGCCGAGGTGCTGATGCGCTGGTTCTTTGATGCGCAAACGCTGAACGGCCTTGTGGAGCGGATGCCGGCCCTGCGCTGGCTGCACATCCCGCGGGCGGGGGTAGACAGCTCGCTGGTGCCGGCGGTGATGCAGCGCGACATATTGCTCACGAACTCGGCGGGGGTTCACGCGGTGCCGATCTCTGAGTTTGTGATGCTCTTTGCCCTGGCCCACGCAAAGCGCGCGGACCACCTGCGGGAGATGCAGTCTGCGCGGCACTGGGGCGGTCGCGATCTGGCGGTGGCCGAGCTGGCCGAGCGGACGATGCTGATCATCGGCATGGGCCAGATCGGTCAGGCGATCGCCGCGCGCGCGGTGGCCTTCGGCATGCGCGTCGTCGGCAGCCGGCGCAGGGTCGCGCCGGTGTCGGGCATACACCGTGTGGTCGCCGAAGGCGGCTGGCGCTCGCTGCTGGGCGAGGCCGACTATGTGGTGATCGCCGCGCCGCTCACCCCCAAGACGCACGGTATGTTTGGCGCGGCTGAGTTCGCGGCCATGCGCCCCGACGCCTACCTGATCAATATCGCGCGTGGCGAGATCGTGGATGAGCCCGCCCTGATCGCGGCCCTGGGGCGCGGGCAGATCGCCGGCGCCGGGCTGGATGTGTTCGCCACCGAGCCGCTCCCCGCCGATAGCCCGCTCTGGGGACTGCCGAACGTCTTTGTCACGCCGCATATCTCCTGGAACTCCCCGGAGGTCCGGCTGCGCATCCTTGCGCTCTTCATCGACAACCTGCGTCGCTATCTGCTCGGCGAGCCCCTGGCCAACATCGTTGATAAACACGCTGGGTATTGATCGCCGAAATGCTCTGGCCCTACAGCATTGCCACCACCTCGACCCCATTCTGGGCCATATTGTGCAGGAATAGGGCCTGGTGAAGGTCTCCGTCGTGGGCCATGATGCCGAGGCTCTGGGCGACGTCGACGGGCGTGTCAAAGGTGTCGACGGCGGCGGCGGGGACGATCACCCGCCGCTGAAGATTCAAGGCGTTGGCCTCGAGGCGTAGGTGCATCGCCGCGCTGAACACACACAGGTCGGTGCAGTCGCCGACAATGATAAAGGTGTCGATCTGCGGGCGCTCGGCTAGCCAGGCCCTCAGTCGTGTGCCGAGGTGCGAGCTGAGCGAGTTCTTCTCGATGGTGGTGATCTGTTCGGCGAAGGGCAGCTCGGCCAGCTCGGCCACCGCCTGGCTCTCTGGCGTACCGGCGATGCAGTGCGGCGGGTAGAAGCCAAACTCCGGCGTCTGCGGGTCGTGGGTGTCCTGGGTGAGCACGAAGCTGCGCACGCCCAGGGCGTAGGCGCGGGTGAAGAGATCCACGACGGACGGGATCAGGGCCCCCACGCGCGGCCCGGCCAGCGGCCCCGCCTTGCAGAACCCATTGATCATGTCGATCGAGAAGATCGCCACGCGCTTAGGCGTAGCTCCGACAACCGTCGCCAGATCGCTGACGGGCAGGCTTGCGTACCAGTGATCCAGGTAGCTCAGGAAGGGGGCGGCGCTGGCGCTGAGGTTGATGCTGCGGGTCATAGGGGCCTCCGCTGATTATTAGTGTTAGTATGACAATAATTATAACAGGCCAAAGCAGCCATGTCAAGACCCGTCCTCGGCGCTACAAAGTATGGTATGCTGTGCGCAGGCTATAGGCTGCTATAGCCGGGGCTGGGCCGTTGTGAAGTGAGGAGATCGGACATGGTTCGCGAGCGCTACACTCGTCAGATCGGCAGCCTACGCGACGATCTGCTCCGGCTAGGGAGCATGGTCGAGCAGGCGCTCCTCCGGGCGATCGCCAGCCTCGACACCTGGGACTCGGCGGCGGCGGCGCAGATCATCAGCGACGACGCCCAGATCGATAATGCCTGGCGGGCCCTTGAGGATCGCACCATTCACCTCCTGGCCACCCAGCAGCCGGTTGTTGCCAGCGACCTGCGGCTGATCACGGCGGTGACGGCCATCGCCGGCGAGCTTGAGCGGATCGGCGACTACGCCAACATCATCGCCCGGCGCGTGCGCCGGGCCACCCGGCGTCCCTCGCTGGTCACTCCGCCTTCGGCGATTAAGGAGATGGCCGCCCTCACACTCCAGATGGTCAACACCAGCCTGGAGGCATTCCTGCGCCAAGACTCCGCCATCGCGCATAGCCTGACGCAGAGCGACGAGCGGGTGGATGAGCTGGAGGATCAGCTGCGGGCTGAGATCATCGCCATGGCCAAGGCGGACCCGGAGAAGGTTGAGGCCGCGATCGATATGATCGATGTGATCCACGCGTTGGAGCGCGCGGCCGACCGCTCTACGAACATCGGCGAGCGCGTGATCTACCTGGCCACCAATCATGTTGAGAGCCTGAATTAGTCGTCTGTCCAAGCTCGTCTGATCGGTCAAAGCGGTCTTTGTGGGCTAGGCAGGCATCCTTCACCCCCGCCGGGAGTGGCTCGCCCGTTCGCTGTCGAGGCTGATCGTCACCGGCCCGTCGTTGATCAGGGCGACGCGCATGTGTGAGCCGAAGACGCCGGACTCGACCGGCACGCCCAGGGCGCGCAGCGTGGCGGCGTAGCGCTCCACCAGGGGCGCGGCCACATCGGGGGCGGCGGCGTCGGTGAAGCTGGGGCGGCGGCCCTTGCGCGTGTCGGCGTAGATGGTGAACTGTGAGACGACCAGGGC
>JBAXES010000079.1:0-10952 GCA_037140315.1 Chloroflexales bacterium | reverse complement strand
GGCGCGGGGCGCGGGGCCAGGCTGAAGACCGCCCGGGCCTCGGCCGGGGCCGGGCACTGGATGCCGACGCCCTCGCTGTTCGCGTAGCTCGTGCCGTCGTAGAAGATCGCCTCGTTTGGCTGGCGGCCCCAGGCCCCGCCGCCGCCGGTGGCGGCCAGGGCGGCGTAGGTGATCCCGGCGTAGCCCGGCACGCGAGCGGCGATCTCGGCGGCCAGCTCGCCGGCGTCCAGGTAATCCCAGGCCGGCGCGTCGGCCAGCGCCACGGCGGCAGCCTTGGCGCCCTTCGCGCCCTTCGCGCCGGCGGCCCACGCGTCCGGGGTGAGCCGCAGCTCGCTGAGCAGCTGCGCCACGCCCTGGACGATCTGCCAGTCGGGGCGGCTCTCGCCGGCGGGGCGGGCGGCCTGGCGCGAGCGCTGGACGCGCCGCTCGGCGTTGGTGTAGGTACCGTCGCGCTCGGCGGCGCTGGCCGCCGGCAGCACCACATCGGCCAGCTGCGCGGTGGCGGTCAGGAACATGTCCTGCACCACCACAAACTCGGCGGCCTTGATGGCGGCGCGGGCGACGGGCAGGCTGGCGGCGGGGTCGAGGCCGGCGATCCAGAGCGCGCGCAGGCGGCTATCGGCCCACATCTCGCGGGCGCCCAGGCCCCGGCTGGGCGTGGGGGCGTAGCCGGGCCGGGCGTCGGGGCGCAGGCCCATGTCGATGGCCCCGCGGCTGTTGCCGCCGGGCAGCAGGGCAATCAGGCCGCTGTTGGCCCGACCGGCCTTGCCGGTGAGCATGGCCAGGGCGGCCAGGTCCTGGATGAGGGCCGGGCCGGCGGCGCGGGCCTCGGCGCCGTAGACGATGACCCCGTGCTCGGCCTCCAGGAGCGCCTGCGCCGTCGCACGTACGTCGGCCTCGCCGATGCCACAGGCGGCGGAAATGTCCGCCATACTCAGCCTGCTCAGCATCGCGCGCAGCTCGTCTAGCCCGCTGTTGCGCAGGGCCAGCCTCTGCGTGCCTGCCGCCTCGAAGGCCGCCTTGAGCAGTCCGCGCACAAATGCCAGCTCGCCGCCGACGCGGTAGCGCAGCCGGCTGGTGGCCGAGCGCTCCAGCTTGGTCGGGCGCAGCCCGGCCACCGCCAGCGACCCGCCGCGCTGGGCGATCCCGCGCAGGCGCAGCATGTAGAGCGGGGCCTCCTCCTCGGGGTCGGCGCCCACCACCAGCACCGCCGCGCCCTTGCCAAGCGCCAGCAGGTTCGTGCCCGCGCCCACGCCGAGCGTCCCGCCAAGCTCATCAATCGGCGGCTCGCCGGGCGCTCCAATGGTGTGGTCGAGGTTATTGCTGCCGAGCTGCTCGCGGAAGAGCTTCTGGAAGGCGTAGAGGTCCTCGTTGCTCAGGCGCGGCGCGGCCAGCCCGCCGATCGCCGCGCTGCCGGCCCGGGCCTGGACGGCGGCCAGCTTCTCGGCCACCAGGCGCAGGGCCTCGGCCCAGCTCGCCGGCTCAAGCGTATTGCCGCGCCGGATCAGCGGCGTCGTCAGGCGCTCGGCGCGCTCGGTGAAGCGCTGCCCGAAGCGACCCTTGTCGCAGATCCAGATATCGTTCACCGCCGCGTTCTCGCGCGGCATCACCCGCATCAGCTTGCCGTGGCGCATGTCCAGGCTGAGGTTGCAGCCCACCGGGCAGAGCGTGCAGACCGCCGGCGTGCTCTGCAGCTCCCAGACCCGCGCCCGAAAGCGGAAGTCGCTGCTGGTCAGCGCGCCCACCGGACAGATATCGGTGGTGTTGCCCGAGAACTTGCTGTCGAAGACCGGGTCGCTCTTCGAGATGATCATCCAGCTGCGGCCGCGGCTGTCGAAGCCGAGCACCTGGTCGTCGGCCACCTCGTCCTGGAAGCGCACGCAGCGCGCGCACAGGATGCAGCGCTCGCGGTCGAGGGTGATCAGGTCGCCCAGGGCCACCGGCTTCTCGAAGTGCACCTTGTCGTCATAGTCGAAGCGTGAGACGCCCGGCCCCCAGGCCATGGTCAGGTTCTGCAGCGGGCACTCGCCGCCCTTGTCGCACACCGGGCAGTCGAGCGGGTGCGAGGTGAGCAGGAACTCCAGCACGCCGCGCTGGGCCGCCTTCACCTCGTCGGAGAGCGTGTTGACGACCATGCCCTCGCTCACCGGCGTGGTGCAGCCGGTCTGCAGCTTCGGCATCATGGCGATCACCGGCCTGCCGTCATCGCCCAGCACCACCTGGCGGGTGGCCGGGTCGATCTTCGGCGTGCCCACCGCCACCAGGCACATGCGGCACATGCCCGCCGGCTTGAGCCGCGGGTGGTAGCAGAAGACCGGGATGGCCGTGTTGACCACCCGCGCCGCGTCGACAATATTCGTGCCGGGGGGCACCGTGACGGTCACGCCGTCTACCGTAAGGGTTATATCGGGCATAGGATATATCTCTCGCCTCGTAGTGAAGTAGGTGCCCCTACCGCGCCGGGTTCCCGTTCGCCGACACGATCGCCTCGAACTCCTGCGGGAAGATCTTCAGGGCGCTCTTGATCGGCATCACCGCGCTCTCGCCGAGCAGGCAGAAGCAGTTGCCCGCCATCTGCGTGTAGATGCTGTGCAGCGTCTTGATGTCGTCGGGGTGGCCGTGGCCCTCCGCCGCCAGGCGGTGCAGCACCTTGACCAGCCAGTGCGTGCCCTCGCGGCAGGGGGTGCATTTGCCACAGCTCTCGTGCTTAAAGAACTCGTCCATCTTGTAGGCGAGGTGCGGGGCCTGCACCGTATCGTTCAGCACGATCACCGCGCCCGAGCCGAGCATCGAGCCCGCCGCCGCCACGCCCTCGTAGTCCATCGTTACGTCAAGCTGCGCAGCGGTGAGCCAGGGGGCCGAGGCCCCGCCGGGGATAACGATCTTCAGCGGGCGGTCGCCCTTCATGCCGCCGCCGTACTCGGCGCTGTAGATCAGCTCGCGCAGCGGCAGGCCGAAGGGGATCTCGTAGTTGCCGGGGCGGTTGACGTGGCCGGAGAGCGAGAAGCACTTGGTGCCGGGACTCTTCTCGGTGCCGAAGCTGCGATACCAGGCCACGCCCTTCGCGAGGATGCGCGGCACATTCGCCAGGGTCTCAACGTTGTTGATGATCGTCGGCTTGCCGTAGAGCCCGGCCACGGCGGGGAAGGGCGGCTTAAGCCGGGGCTGGCCGATCTTGCCCTCCAGCGACTCCATGAGCGCCGTCTCCTCGCCGCAGATGTACGCGCCGGCCCCGCGGTGCACCACGATATCGAGGTCGAAGCCGCTGCCGAGGATATCCTTGCCGAGGAAGCCGGCCTTGTAGGCCTGGGCCACGGCCCGCTCCAGGGTGATCGCGGCGGCGGCGAACTCGCCGCGGGCGTAGATAAAGGCCGTGTGGGCCTCGACGGCGTAGGCCGAGATCGCCACGCCCTCGATCAGCTGGTGCGGGTTGCGGTCGATGATCTGGTGGTTGTTGAAGGTGCCCGGCTCGCTCTCGTCGCAGTTGCAGAGCAGGTAGCGCGGGAAGACGCCCTTGGGCAGGAAGCCCCACTTCACCCCGGTGGGGAAGCCGGCCCCGCCGCGCCCGCGCAGCCCCGACTCCCTGACGATCTGCACCACGTCGGTCGGCATCTTCGCGGTGAAGGCATCGCGCAGGGCCGCGTAGCCGCCGTGCTGGAGGTAGACATTGAAATCGCCGATATCGGGGATGTCCAGCTCCCGCATGACAATATGTTCGGTGAGGGCCATAGGCCAGTACCTTTCAGATAAGCGGCATTTCGACCGGCCTTGCCCCCTCACCCCCAGCCCCTCTCCCTCAAGGGGAGAGGGGAGATTCCTCATCGGGAAGCCTCCGGCTCCCCCTCTCCCTGAGCGGGAGAGGGGGCTGGGGGGCGAGGGCCAGGCACGCCCCTACGTGGCGTCCGTGCGGGCCACGGGCATGATCGCGCCGTCGGCCGCAAAGGCGTAATCCTCAGCGAAGCGGCCAGAGACCCCGCGCTGCCTGGCCTCGGCGGCGCGGGCGCGCAGGCTCTCTAGCAGCGCGCCCGCCCGCTCGGGCGTCACCTCGTACACATAGTCGAGGTTGGCCTGCAGCACCGGGGCGCGGTTACAGGCCGCCACGCACTTGACCCGCTGGAGCGTGAATATGCCATCCCCGGTCGTCTGCTCCTCAGCGATGCCGAGGGCGTCCTTCAGGGCGGCGATCAGCTCCTCGGCGCCCAGGTAGCAGCAGGGCACATCGTCGCAGACCTGCAGCACCCAGGTGCCCACCGGGCGGCTGTAGAACAGCGAGTAGAAGCCCACCACCTCGTGGACATCGGTGTAGGGCAGGTCGAGGATCATCGCCACCTCGCGGATCGCCTCGGTCGTCAGGTGGCCGTAGGTGTCCTGGGCGATATAGAGCAGCGGCAGCACCGCGCTGCGCTTGCTGGCATAGCGGGCGACGATGGTCTCGATCTCAGATGCATGCGTGTCAATCAGCATAGCGGGTACCAGGAGTAGTCATATCGTGAGCGCCGGCACAACACCGACGACCATATTTCGTCCCGCCTGCTTGGCCCGGTAGAGGCACTGGTCAGCGCGCTTCAGCAGGATCTCCTCGCGCAGGTCCCCGCCAGAGATTGCGACGCCGAGGCTCAGCGTCACATAACGGCTCACCTTGCTCCCGTTATGCTCGATACCGAGCGACTCGATCTTCGCGCGCACCTGCTCGGCGATAGCGAGCGCCCCCTCGGCGTGGGTGTCCGGCAGCACGATCACAAACTCTTCGCCGCCGTAGCGCGCGACCAGATCGCCCGGCCGCTTCAACGTCTCGGTCAGCGCGTTGGCGATCCGGCGCAAGCAGCTGTCGCCGGGCTGGTGCCCGTAGATGTCGTTATAGGATTTGAAATAATCGACATCGCACAGGATAATCGACAGCGGCTGCTGCTGCCGTCGGCTCCGCAGAAACTCGCGGTGCAGATACATGTCAAAGTAGCTGCGGTTATGCAGCTGGGTCAGGCCGTCGAACTGCGACTGCCGCTCGAGGTCGGCGAAGGCCTGCGTGAGCTGCCGGCCAAAGACGATGATCGCGCCCAGCCCAACCAGGCCGATGAGCAGATGACTCAGCAGGACGGGCCAGATCATGATCGGCTGGATGTTGAAGGTCACGCTGATCCCGCCGCGGATATCGCCGACCTTATAGCCCTGGTCCGCGTGGCACTTCAGGCAGCTCTGCTGAGTGATCAACGGTGCCATATAGGTGAAAATCTGGGCCTGGCCATCCCAGCCGTACGCCTCGCCCAGCGCCTTGGCCTCAAAGGATGTGAGGGCCTGCGTCTCCCAGGGGTTGGCCGCATTGCCGGGGTTGAGCGGGTTCAGGCTGGTGATATGAAAGCGGATCTGGTTGCCGCCCTTCTGGGTCAGCTCGGATATCAGTCGGGTCATATACGCCGGGTTGACCTTGGTCAATGTGACCCCATTGGGCAAAGAAATGTCTCTGTCAGGGACGTGCAGATACGGGTTGGGCTGGATCAGATCTGAGACCGGCACATACACGCCGCCGTGTTGAGCATTCCACTCGCGCACAGTGACGATCAGCTCAAAGAATGAGCGCGCGACCTGCAGATCGGCCCGCTGATGCGCAGCCCAGATCTGCTCGATATTCCAGCTCGCGGAGGCACTAACCAGAGCGAGCCAGCAGATAGCGCTGATGAGGATGTACTGGCGTTTCATAAGGCTGCCACACTGTAGAAGGGACGCCCATGAACAACACCTCTAGCGATCAACCTCGCCGAGCACCGGGTCAAGGCTCGCGGTCAGCGCGATCAGGTCGGCCACTAGGCGGCCCTTGGCCATATGCGCGAGGGCCTGGAGGTTGACGAACGAGGGCGCGCGGAAGTGGACGCGCCAGGGCCTGGGGCTGCCGTCGCTCACCAGATAGCAGCCGAGGGCTCCGCGGGGCGACTCGACGCTCACGTAGACATCGCCGGGCGGCGGCTTGAAGCCCTCGGTCCACAGCTTAAAGTGGTGGATGAGCGACTCCATGCTGTGGGTGATCTCGGACTTCGGCGGCGGGGCCACCTTGCGGTCGGCGGTGATCACCGGGCCGGGGCCGAGGTCTTTGAGCCGCTGCCAGGCCTGGCGGGCGATCTTCAGGCTCTCGCGCATCTCGGCCATCCGCACCTGGTAGCGGTCGAAGGTGTCGCCGCTGCTGCCGAGCGGCACGTCGAAGGCGTAGGTCTCGTAGCCCGAGTAGGGCGTGGCCCTGCGCACATCGTAGCTCACCCCGGAGGCGCGCAGGTTCGCCCCGCTCAGCCCGTAGGCGGTGGCCGCCTCGGCGTCGAGCACGCCCACGCCGACGGTGCGCTCCAGCCAGAGCGGGTTGTTCGTCAGCAGGTCCTCGTACTCGTCGATGTGCGGGCCGATGCTGTCGATGCAGGCCGCCGCCGTGGGCAGGAAGTCATCCGGCAGGGGGTAGGCCAGCCCGCCCACCCGGAAGTAGCTGGTCATCATGCGCGCGCCAGAGACCAGCTCGAACAGGTCGAGGATCTGCTCGCGCTCACGGAAGGCGTAGAGGAACACGCTCATGGCCGCCAGGTCGAGGGCGTGGGTGCCCAGCCAGACCAGGTGCGACGAGACGCGCTGCAGCTCGGTGAGCAGCACGCGCACAACCTCGGCCCGCTCGGGCACCGCCACCTGCATCAGCTTCTCGACCGCCAGCACATAGCACAGGTTGTTGGAGAGCGGGGCCAGGTAGTCCATGCGGTCGGTGAGCACCAGCGCCTGCTGGTAGGTCTTGCGCTCCATCGTCTTCTCGATGCCGGTGTGCAGGAATCCGATGTCGGGGGCGACATTCACCACAATCTCGCCGTCGAGCTCCAGCACAAGGCGCAGCACGCCGTGGGTGCTCGGGTGGTGCGGCCCCATGTTCAGCACCATCGTCTCGGTCTTGCCCGCCAGCGCCGGCCCGATGATCTCCTGGGGCGCAGAGACGTGGAATATCTGGGTCATGGGAACCTCTGAGGTAAAGAGGAGGGTTCGGGGAGGGCCTCGCCCTCCCCAAAAACCCCTCCCCTACTCCTTTGCAAAGGGCTTGTGCGCGTAGATCCGCTCCTGGTTGAAGCTGAAGGCGACCTCCTCCTCGCCGAGGGGGTGGTCCTTGCGCAGCGGGTGGCCGATCCAGTCATCGGGCATGAGGATGCGCGAGAGGGCCGGGTGCCCGTCGAAGACGATCCCGAGCAGGTCGTATGCCTCGCGCTCGTGGTAGTTGGCGGTGGGCCAGATCGCGGTGAGCGAGGGCACGCGCGGGTCGTCCTCGGGGGCACCGACCTTGAGGCAGACCCGGCGGGCCGCGGGCAGGGCCACCAGGTTCACCACCACCTCAAAGCGCGGCTGGCGACCGAGGTAGTCGACCCCGCAGAGGTTCTCCAGGTAGGTGAAGCCCAGCTCCGGGTCCTCGCGCAGCAGCCGGGCCAGCGCCAGCAGGTCCTCGCGCCGCACCGTGATCCGCAGGTCGCCGCGGAACTCATCGGCGGCGAGGGCGACGCCGGGCAGGCGGGTGGCGATCAGGTCCAGGAGGGCAGGAGTGTCCATAGGAGTAAAACGAAAGTGAGATTTTCAAGGGAGGGGAACCCTCCCTTGACCCTCCCGTATAATCACATCCTCACCAGCGGCTGCTGGAGGCTGATCGGGTCTTCCTTCCTGCCGCTGATCTTCTCGCGCCACACCTTCGCGTGGAGCAGCATGATCCCATCGATCAGCGCCTCGGGGCGGGGCGGGCAGCCGGCCACATAGACATCCACCGGCACCACCTCATCGACGCCCTGGACGATCGCGTAGCTGTTGAAGACGCCGCCGCAGGCCGCGCAGTCGCCCATGGCGATCACCCACTTCGGCTCGGGCATCTGGTCGTAGAGCCGGCGCACCACCGGGGCCATCTTGCGGCTGACCCGCCCGGCCACGATCATCAGGTCGGACTGACGGGGCGAGGCGCGGTTCAGCTCCATGCCGAAGCGCGAGAGGTCGTAGTTCGCGCCCTGGGCGCCCATCATCTCGATCGCGCAGCAGGCCAGGCCGAAGAGCAGCGGCCACATCGCGTTGGTGCGGCCCCAGTTGACCACATACTCCAGCGAGGTGGTGATCACCCCGAGGTCGCCGGCCTTCTCCTCTATTCCCATCGCAGGGCCCCCTTCTTCCACTCATAGACAAAGCCGACCACGAGCACCAGGAAGAAGACGCCCATGGCCGCCAGGCCCGGCACCCCCAGGGCGCGGAAGACCAGCGCGAAGGGGAAGAAGAAGACCACCTCAATATCAAAGATGATGAAGAGCATCGCCACGATGTAGAACTTCACCGGGATGCGCCGGATGGCCGCGCCGATCGGCTCCATGCCCGACTCGTAGGGGGCGAGCTTGCGCGGCGTGCCTCGCTGCGGGCCGAGGAGCGCTGAGGCAATGATCACGAAGACCGCGATAAATGCGGCGATGAGGAACATCACCAGGATCGGGGCGTACGCGGTAAGCATAATCGGCCTTTCCGTATCTGACGTTCGTGAGGGAATTATACCCTCAATCGGACTTGTGTCAACGCGCACAAATAATGAATATCCCCTCTGCAGCGACCCACAAGGGAAACGGCAACTATACCGCAAGCAAGAGCTATGCCCGAAGCCCTGTCTTTACGCTATAATAGCGGTGTCCCCGACCGATCTAACACTGTTGAAGGAGCGCATATGCCGAGCCGCACCGCCCCCGAGGGGGAGAAGATCACGATCAGCAACGGGAAGCTTATTGTGCCGAATAACCCAATCCTGCCCTTCGTCGAAGGCGACGGCACCGGGCGCGATATATGGCGGGCGAGTGTGCGTGTCTTCGACGCCGCCGTCGAGAAGGCCTACGGCGGATCGCGCAAGATCAGCTGGTACGAGGTGCTGGCCGGCGAGAAGGCGTTCACCGCGACCGGCAACTGGCTGCCCGACGAGACGGTGGCGGCGTTCAGGGAGTACCTGGTGGGCATCAAAGGCCCGCTGACCACCCCGATCGGCGGCGGCATCCGCTCGCTGAACGTGGCCCTACGCCAGCTCCTCGACCTCTACGTCTGTCTGCGGCCGGTGCGCTACTTCCTCGGCGTGCCCTCGCCGGTCAAGCGCCCCGACAAGGTCGACATGGTGATCTTCCGCGAGAACACCGAGGACATCTACGCGGGCATCGAGTACCGCGGCGGCACCCCCGAGGCCCAGTCGGTGCTCGACTTTATCGCGGCGACTTTCCCGAAGGACTTCGGCAAGGTGCGCTTCGGCACCGCCGCGAAGACCGACGAGTTCCTGGGCATGATCGACCAGGCCCCCGAGGGCAAGGTCGATGTCGGCGTGGGCGTCAAGGCGGTGAGCCGGCTGGGCACCGAGCGGCTCGTGGGCGCGGCCATCGAGTACGCGATCACCTTCGGGCGCAAGAGCGTGACCCTTGTCCACAAGGGGAACATTATGAAGTACACCGAGGGCGCCTTCCGCGACTGGGGCTACGAGTACGCCGAGCGGGCCTTCGGCGACCACGTCTACACCTGGTCGCAGTGGGAGCGCACCAAGGCGAACCGCGGCGAGCAGGCGGCCAACGCCGAGCAGAAGGAGGCCCTGGCGGCCGGCAAGATCCTGATCAAGGACGCCATCGCCGACATCACCCTCCAACAGGTGCTCACCCGCCCCGATGAGTTCGACGTGATCGCCACGCTCAACCTGAACGGCGACTACCTGAGCGACGCCCTGGCCGCCCAGGTCGGCGGCATCGGCATCGCCCCCGGCGGCAATATCAACTATGTCACCGGCCACGCGATCTTCGAGGCCACCCACGGCACCGCCCCCAAGTACGCCGACCTCGACAAGGTCAACCCCGGATCGGTGATCCTCTCCGGCGACATGATGCTGCGCTACATGGGCTGGGTTGAGGCCGCCGACCTGATCATCGCCGCCCTGGGCAAGACGATCACCGACAGGACTGTCACCTACGACTTCGCCCGCCAGATGGAGGGCGCCAGCGAGGTGAAGACCTCGGAGTTCGCCGACGCTATGATCGCGAACATGGACGTCATCCTCAAGGGCGGCGGCAACCAGGTCGACGACTCGGCCAGCGTCAGCCCCGAGCTGCTCAAGCGGGCCGAGGGCCGGACCTACCCGCGCGGCACGGTCGGCGCGATCATGACCCGCACGGTGGTGGCGGTGCCCGGCGCCGCCACGCTCCACGAGGTCGCGCAGCATATGCAGGCCCGCGGCATCCACTCGGTGATCGTCAAGCCCGACGCCAGCGGCAAGTGGGGCATCATGACGATGCGCGACATCATGAAGCAGGTGGCGGTCATCGGCAGCGCGATCAACGGGATCGCGGTGGACCAGATCACCACCCGGCCGCTGATCACCACCACCCCGGATATGGCCATCGCCGCCTGCGCGCAGCTGATGCTCGATAAGAACATCCGCCGCGTGGTGGTGGCCGAGGCGGATGAGCCGATCGGCATCATTAGCGACACCGATATCTTCCACTTCATCGTCGAAGAGAAGTAGGCTCCATGAGGGTGTGGGCGAGCTTCGCTCGCCCACACCCTCACCGTGCATGGTGTTGTTGCTGGCAACACTTTTTGTCGGGTGCTGGTGGCAAAGCCGCCAGCACCCGACAAAGAAGACCTAGCGCCGCGCCAGCCCGCCCAGCTGGGCGGCGGGCCTGCCGCCATCGCCGGACAGCGCCTTGGCCTGTCCGGTGATGCGGAAGTAGCCGACGGCCTGCTTGGTGCTGCGCACGCCCTGGGCGCTGAACGACCAGACCCCGATCGGGTAGGATGAGTCGGTGGTGATGGCGACCTTGGCCCCGGCGATCGAGCCGGCGGAGTCGGCGCTAACCTGAAAGTCGGCGCCGAGGGTGGACTGGTCGGGGGCCGTGAGCCAGATGCCGACGCGCTCGCCGGGGTCGAATCCGCTCGCGCTGAAGGCGAAGCTGGTGCCGGGC
>JBAXES010000078.1:0-11009 GCA_037140315.1 Chloroflexales bacterium | reverse complement strand
GCCCGTCTCGGCCAGCCGCCGGGGAACTTGGCCCTGCAAATGCCCGAATCGTAAGTTGCAACCATCCCTGGGGGTGCGCCCACACCCTCCAAGGACTCCGACTAGGTGAACCGCTCGGTGTCAGACCAGAGCATCTCCTGCTTGCCGATCACCACCGTGTCGCCCTCCTGGAGGCCGGCCTTCAGCAGGGCGTCGCTGATACCGGCGGCGTCAAGGACGCGCTGGACGCGATCAACGGCCTCGGGCTGGTCGAAGTTCGTCATGGCTACCAGGCGCTCGATCTTCACGCCGCGCACCCGCCAGTTGCCGCCGTCACGCTCCACCGCGAAGATGTTGGGGTCAACCTGTGGGACGCCCCACTCCAGGTCGGGCAGATCATCGACGACCGGGGCGGCGGGCGCGGTGGGCAGCTCGCGCAGGCGCTCGGAGACCCGGCGCAGCAGGGCCTCCACGCCCTCGCGGGTGGCTGCGGCGATCGGGATGATGTCGGCCCGGTCGGCGGGGATCTCGCGACGCAGGCGCTCCAGATTATCCTGAGCCTCGGGCAGATCGAGCTTGTTCAGGGCAACCACCTGGGGCCGGTCGGCCAGCTCGGGGCGGTACTGGCGCAGCTCGGCGTTGATCTGGTGGAAGTCATCCAGGGGGTCGCGCCCGTCCACACCGGCGGCGTCCACCACGTGGATGAGCACGCGGGTGCGCTCGACGTGGCGCAGGAAGTCGTGGCCGAGGCCGACGCCAGCGTGGGCGCCCTCGATCAGCCCGGGGATATCGGCGACCACAAAGCGCTCGTAGTCGCCCACCGTCACCAGGCCAAGGTTCGGCTGGAGCGTGGTGAAGGGGTAGCTGGCGATCTTAGGCTGGGCCGCGCTGATCACCGACAGCAGGGTGCTCTTGCCGGCATTGGGGAAGCCCACCAGGCCCACATCGGCGATCAGCTTCAGCTCAAGCTCGATCGTCAGATCCTGGCCGGGCTCGCCGTACTCGGCAATGCGCGGGGCCTGGCGGGTGGATGTGGTGAAGTGGACGTTACCCAGGCCGCCCTTGCCGCCACGGGCGGCGAGCAGGCGCTGGCCGGGGATGGCCAGGTCAACCTCGTACTCCACGCCGTCGATCACCGTGCGGGCCACGGTGCCGGGCGGCACGCGCACCACCAGGTCCGCGCCGTGGGCGCCGTACATCTTGTTTTTCTGGCCGTGGCCGCCGCGCTCGGCGGCAAACTTGCGCTCGAAGCTAAAGTGGAGCAGCGTGTTCAGCTCGGGGTCGGCCACCAGGTAGATGTGGCCGCCGCGCCCGCCGTCGCCGCCGTTTGGTCCGCCGCGGGGGATAAACTTCTCGCGGCGGAAGGTGGCGGCGCCGCTGCCGCCGTTGCCGGCGCGCACGCTGATCGTCGCCCGGTCAAAAAAATCATTCGCCATGTGTCTATCAAACCTCACTAGGGAAGGGATAGGGCCTTAGGGCATAGCTGACAAGTTAAGGTTTCCACCAATCTGTCAAGGGCCAAAACAGGCTTTTTCACTCGCATTCCGAACCAATTCCCGGTCGCCTATACGCCCAAGTGTTCGAGGTGGCATGCAAACCGGTTGCTCAGGATATATCAACTTTGCTCGCTACCGTGTAAAACCTGGCTGATCAGAACGCCTGAGCGGTCACTTGACGAAATAGCGAAAACCTTAACTTGTGAGCTATGGCCTTAGGGGAGAGCCTTCGGCCCTCCCCTGAACCCTCCCGCTAACGCTGATCATAAAAAAGCTCGGGGGCGGCGCAGCCACCCCCGAGCGCCCACTATATGTGGGGAGCTACGCCTTTGTCTCGCCCTTGACCTCATCGGCCTTGGGCGCGTCGTCGTCGCGCACGGCCTTCTTGAACTCGCGGATGCTGCTGCCGAGCGCCCCGCCGATGCCGGCCAGGCGACCCGCGCCGAAGACAGCGATCACGATCACCAGGATGATCAGCAGCTCGCCCCAACCAAGACCAAACATTGCCTATCTCCTTTCATCTGGATCCGGTGCCCACGCGTCTCCAGGTCATTTTGCACGTAAAGTAGCGCCTATCACAGGCTATCGTGGACTCTGTGAGCATTATACCGTAGCGAGGGGGCGTGTCAACACAGCTTGCTCATACGCCCGCAGGGTGCGCTCTGCGGTGGTGCGCCATGTAAACGTGGCGGCCTGGCGCAGGCCGCGCGCGGCCAGATCGGCGTGCAGGTCGCGGTCGCCCAGCACGCGGGCCAGGGCGGCGGCAAGGGCCTCGGCGCTGCGCGGGTCCACCATCAGCCCGGCATCGCCCACGACCTCGGGGAGACTCGACGTATTGGATGTGACCACGGGGGTGCCGCAGGCCATAGCCTCAAGCGGGGGCATGCCGAAGCCCTCGTAGATCGAGGGGAAGGCGAAGACGCTGGCGGCGGCATACCAGAGCGGCAGCTCATCCTCATCGAGGTAGCCGACAAACGTCACCTTCTCGCGCAGGCCGAGCGCATCGAGCCGCTCGAAGATCGCGTCGTAGAGCCAGCCCTTGCCGCCGCCCACCAGCAGGGGCACGTCGGGGAAGCGGCGGGCCACCTCAGCGTAAGCGTCGAGCAGGGTGGTCAGGTTCTTGCGCGGCTCCAGGGTGCCCACATAGAGCACAAAACGCTCGGGTAAGATATGGCGGGCGCGGAAGGCGGCCAGGGCCGCCGGCTGCGGTGGGCGGAAGTGCGCGCGGGCAGCGTTTGGCGTCACCACCACGCGCTCGGCGGGCACACCGAGGATGCCCACCACCTCGCGCTTGGTATGCTCGGAGACCACCAGAATGCGCGCTGCGCGGCGGGCGCTCATGCGCGTGGCGAAGTCGAGGTAGGCCCGGTTATAGCCCCGGAAAGTCTGCGGGAAGCGGATGAAGGCCAGGTCGTGGATGGTAACGACGCTGGGCACCGGGCAGCTCAGCGGCACGACGCTGTGGACGCCGTGGAAGATGTCGGCCCCAGAGGCGCGCAGCAGGGCCGGGGCGATCAGCTGCTCCCAGGGGATGCGCACGCGCGGGTTGATCGTGGGCAGCATGCTCGGGCGCACCCGGAAGTTCGCCGGCAGGCCGAGGGCGGCCGCGTCGAGCCCGCGGGTCGTGTAGATATCATACTGGTTCAGCCGGTCGATCTCGCCGAGCTGGGCGAGGGTCTGCTCGACATAGTGCGAGATGCCGGCGCGGCGGAATGATTGTGTGTGGGCGATCAGGTGGGCGTTGACGGCGATATGCATTGAATGTTGAATGTTGAATGTTGAATGTTGAATGCCGAACGTCCGAAAGCATTCAACATTCAGCATTCAACATTCAGCATTATTAATATTCGTGGTGCGGCACGAGGCCCCAGTTGGAGACGGGGTAGTAGATCACCCAGGCCTGGCCGACGACGCGGTCGAGGGGCAGCGAGTCCCACTCGCGCGAGTCGCTGCTGTTGTTGCGGTTGTCGCCCATCACAAAGATCGTCCCTTCGGGGACGACGAACGGGCCCTGGCCGCAGACCCGGCTGCCGAGACAGGCTGTCGCGACATCTTTATCGAGGTAGGGCTCGCTCAGCTCCACCTTATTGAGAAAGACCTTGCCGTCGTGGATGTCGAGGGTGTCGCCAGACAGCCCGATCACCCGCTTAATATAGTCTTTGCTGACATCGCGCGGGTACTCAAACACCAGGATGTCGCCACGGCGGGGCTGGTGGAAGGGGTAGATGATCCGCTGGGGCTGGCTCTCCTGGCCGGGCAGCAGCCGGAGGGGGGCGTTCAGGTCAAAGTGGAAGTAGATCAGCTTATTGACCAGGATGTACTGGCCGGTGTGTAGCGTGGGCTCCATGCTCGAGCCCTCGATCTTAAAGTTCTGGACGATCCCGCGGACGATGAAGAAGACCAGCAGGATGAATATGGCCGTCTCGACCAGCTCGCGGACGATGCTGCGGACGCGCACAGGCGGGGCTTCGTCGGGCTGATCGTCGAGGATGGGCTCCCAGGAGCCGTCGGCGGCTGGTGCGTCGGGGGGAGAGGCATTTATCCCGAGCCGGCGGTGCGGCGGTGTCTGATCCATGGTATCCTTGGCGCAGTGTTCAGATGCTGTGCTACACTACCCCCGCTAGGAGGCGGCGTGAACAGCCGCCCGAGTGAGGGTTGCCCCCAAAACTCCCCAGCATTATACCCGAAGGATTCGCAAAACGCTAGGCTGAGCCCGACCTTGAGGAGCTTGAATGACCACGCCTCTCGCTGAACTTCTTACGCCGAGTGACGACGGGGCCTTTCACTGTGCGGCCTGTCAGTGGCGCTGCGCCCTCCGCCCGGGGGAGGCGGGGCGCTGCCAGATGCGCGTCGCCACCGAGGCGGGGATCGTCATGCTCAACTTTGGGCTGATCAGCGGCGCGGCCATCGGCCCGGTGGAGGATCACCGGCTCTGGCACTTCTTCCCCGACACGCGCATGCTCTCGATCGGCGGCTGGGGCTATGCCTCCACCACCGACCAGCAGCGCGGCCCCTACGCCGCCATCCCCACCGACCCGGCCAAGCAGCGCCGCCTCGACGCCGAGCGGGCGGCGGACTTCGCCCTGCAGAAGCTCTGCCGCGGGGTGGTCTGGGCCTACGGTGAGCCGGCGGTCTCCCACGAGTATGTGCTCGCCCTCCTGCAGCTTAGCCGGGCCTCCAGCCGCGTCACCGCCCTCTGCACCACCGGCGTGCTCACCCCCGAGGCTCTGGAGGCCTTCGCCCCCTACCTCGACGCGGTCAGCTTCGACCTGCGCGGATTCAGCGACGCGTCCTACGCCCGCCTCGGCGGCATCCCGGACTGGCGGGCCACCCTGGCGATCATCGCCGAGGCCCACGCCCGCTACCACTGCCATATCGAGGTGAGCACGCGCATCCACAACGGGGTGAACGATAGCCCCGACGAGCTGCGCGAGCTGGTGGCATGGATCGTCACCACCCTGGGCGACCACACGCCCTGGCACGTCACCCCCGGGGACGCCGGGAGCGAGACGGCGGCCTCGGTGGTGCGGGCCAGGCGCATCGGCCACGAGAGCGGGCTGCACTACATCTACGGCACGGAGCATAACCAGGCCACCCGCTGCCCCAGCTGCCAGGCCACCCTGATCACCCGCACCAACGGCGTGGCCCGCCTGGTTGGGCTGAGAGAGGGTATCTGCGAGATGTGCGGCCACGACGCGCAGATCCAGCTCTCGATCTTTAAGCAGCGCTAGCGCCGTCGCCGAGGGCCTCGTCAACGTCTTTGGGGCTGCGCCCCAAACCTGCTTTTTGTTAGGTTTTGGTGGCTTCGCCGCACCCACACCCCCACCGGGAGGTGACGTTGACGTGACCCTTCTCCACGCCGCTCCCAGTGGCACCCTACGCTAGCGCCCCACCAACGGCAGGTAGATCTGGTGAAACCGCAGGGTCGAGTCGACGCGGAAGCTGAGAGTCTGCATCGGCGACTCGTTCCCCGCTGCGTCTACCGCCGTGTAGCGCAGGGTGTAGCTGCCGTCGACCAGGCTGTCCAGGGTGAAGACTTTATCCGGCACGTCTATCCACTCTACCCCGTCGAACGATACCCGCAGCTTCACCACGCCGACGCCGCCTTGGTCATCGGCGGCGATGGTGATCCCGCGCAGATGCTGGAATGTGGCGCCCATGTGCATGTCGACGTCGGAGTCGCGCCCGCCAAGCGCATCGATCAGCCCGCTAAAGCTGGCGGTGCCCGGCAGCTCCACGCTGTAGCCGGCCAGCGCATCCCCGCTACGATCAAAGTACTTGAACGAGAGGACATGCCGGCCCGCCGTCAGGCTGATCGTCCCCGTGACGCTGCTGGTCACGTGGATCCCGGCGTTCGCCACCACCGCCGCGCCGTCCACCCAGAGCCACGACCCGTCGTCGCTGGTGGTCTGGAACGAGTAGCTCCCCGCCGATGGCGCGAGGAAGACGCGGGTCTGCTCGATGATAAAGCCATCGTCCAGGCCGGCCACCGGCCCGCCCGTGCCCCAGTCGATCGTCTCACCGCCCCAGGGGAAGCTGCCGGCCAGCTCGCCCCTGACCACCGAGAGCGGGTTCTGGGTGCGGGCCAGCAGGTTGTCGGGCACGCCGCCTATGCGATACACATAGGCCAGGGGCCGCAGCTCGGCATCGTAGCTGATCGGCGCGGGGGCCAAGTGCTCCGGCGTGACGGTGATGGTCTTGGCGAACTTGTCGAGCGCCACGTAGCCCACGTACTCCTCGATGGCCCCGGCATGCAAGGTGACGCTGCCCGGCTCTTGGAAGCGCAGGTAGCCCACGACCTGGCGCGTCTCGCCGGGGGCGAGGCTGCCGTTTAGCCCCCAGCGCCAGGGGTAGCCGCCGCTGTTGCCGCTGCACGCCGGGGCGCGCCCGGCCTCCGCCGCGCCGAGCATCACACGGAAGCGCCCGGCCTCCTTCGGGTAGGTCGCGTAGCTCTGGCCGGCGGCCCCCAGAAAGCACTCATGCTCGTCGTAGACATAGCTGTTGCTCAGATCGAAGCTGGCCTCCGGCCCGCTCGTCGTGCCCGCCTGCGGGTCCTGGCTCTCGATCGGCGCGCTGCCGCTGTTGCGCACCGTGAAGGTGACCTTCAGCAGCTCGCCGGCGGCCACGCTGTCGCGGTCGTACTGCACATCCAGCAGCTCCATGCGCTCGGGCGCCGGGACCTCCGGCACCCACTTTACGCTGTCGAAGAGCACCACCCGGCCCTGGCTGAATGGCTCGCCGGTGATGTCGCTCAGCGTGACCGAGCCGGCATTGCCCGCGGCGAAGGGGAACACGCCCAGATCTGCCCACTCGTCGCCCGCGCTCTGGTCAATGCTGACATCGTAGTTCTTATCGGCGTGAATACGGTAGCGGGCGCTCTTGGTGATGGCGGCCAGGCCGCAGCCCTGAGGGATGTGGGCGAGCACGCGGTAACTGCCGGTCGCGGGCAGGTTGGGCGTCCAGGTGGCGGTGTTCGTGCTGGGCTCGTCGCCGGGGGTGCCGCTGGTGGTGTAGGTGTAGAGGCTGTGGCCGCCATAGCCGCAGGCGGCGTCGTGCCAGTTGCTGGCACTGCTCGAGAACCCAGCCTCGAGCTCGTCAATATTCAGGTCGCCGTCGTCGGGTGCGGTGGGCGGGTCGATCACACCGTTCATGCTCGCCTGGACGCGCTGGCGCACGCCGGGCAGCAAGCCGAGCAGGCTATCGCCGGGGCAGCTAGTGTGGCCGGGCGTCACCTGGCGGTGGCCGGCGATGTTCGGCACGATCGCGCCAGCGTTGTAGGGCGCGCAGTAGGTCGAGCGCGCGCAGCCATAGTAGTAGGAGCTGCCGAGCGGGTCGATGTGCTTCTGCTCGGCCTTCCAGGCCAGCAGATTAACCAGGCTGCTCACGGCGGCTGGGGTCGGCTGGTCGGTGGCGTAGGTGCCGATCATCACCACGCCCATCGAGCCGTAGTTAGCGGTGTCGTGGAAGGCCACAGCGTCGTCGCCGCCGGCGCGGCCCTCGTAGATTGTGCCGTCCGGGGCGACCAGGTAGTTGTAGCCCACGTCGCCCCAGCCGCGGGTGTAGGTGTGGAAGGCCCACTCGGCGCGCACCCGGTCGGCCCAGCTGGTCTCGCTTCCAGTCAGGCTGTTCGAGTCGGCGGTGTGGTGCACCACCAGGTGGTTCACCGGAAAGTAGACGGGCGCGACGCGGCTGCCCTGGCCGTCGGGGCTGCCCCACGCGCTGCGGCTGACTACCGACGGCTTGCCGATGGCGTCCAGCGCTGGGGCGGCGGCGGGGTTCGCCTGGCCAAAGCGGGCGTCCACCGTGTTCACGTCGATGCGGCGCAGGGCGGGCATACGACCGTCGGCGGACAAAGTGAGGCTGGCGCGCACCTGCCAGAAGCGGGCGCCCTCACCGGCATAGATGGTGGCGCCCCAGTGGGTATCCGCGCCATCGTCGGTCTGCCAGAGGTCGTGGTTCTCCGCCACCGCCCCCCACGGCGTCCAGGATGCGCCGTCGAGGCTGGCCCGCGCCTCGACGATGATCGTATTCTCGGCGGGTTCGTCGGCCTGCCAGCGCAGCAGCATATGGGTGAAGGGGCTGGCCTGCGTGACCGGCGAGAGGTATCCGGGGCCGGCGTCGGCGAGACCCGGCGTGCCGGCGGGCTGCGTATCGAGCACGGTCTGCTCGGGGCGACCGCCCGCGCCCCCCGCAGCGGCGGGGGCGGTGGGTGCGAGGCCAAAGGTGAGCAGACCGCAGATGATCAGCGAAAAAAGTAGGAGTCGAGGATGCGGTATCACGCTGAACCTCCGTACTGGCGTCGTGGGGCGTCTCCCCATCGCTATAGTAACGACAATGGCTCGTAGTTACTACAACCCTTGGTGACGATTCGATGACTCTCCTCTGTTGCCGATCGGCAACAAAAGGGAGCGCCGGGTTCGGCAACGCCATGCCGCTAGTGATGGTATAGTTTGGTTGCTCAACGCCATTGGGGCTGCGCCCCACACCCCCACCGAGAGGTACCGTCTATGCGCGTGCTGCTGCTCGATAACTACGACTCATTCACCTATAACCTCTACCAGTACCTCTGCGAGCTGGGGGCGACGGTCGAGGTGTACCGCAACGACGCGATCAGCGTGGCCGAGGTCGCGGCCATGCGCCCCGACCGGATCGTGATCAGCCCCGGGCCGTGCACGCCGAGCGAGGCGGGGATCAGCGTCGCCCTGATCCAGGAGCTGGCGCCGCGCGTGCCCATCCTGGGGGTCTGCCTGGGCCACCAGGCCCTCGGGGCGGCCTACGGCGGCGCGGTGGTGCGCGCGCCCCAGGTGATGCACGGCAAGGTCTCGCCGATCCGCCACGCCAGCCAGGGCGTCTTCGCCGGCCTGCCCGACGCCTTCCCCGCCACCCGCTACCACTCGCTGATCGTCCGCCGCGACGACCTGCCCCCGGAGCTGGAGGTGACGGCCTGGACGGACGACGGCCTGATCATGGGCCTGCGCCACCGCGAGTACCCCGTCCAGGGCGTGCAGTTTCACCCCGAGTCGATCATGACCACCAGCGGCAAGGATCTGCTCAGGAATTTCCTAGCATGAGGCCCTGCCCAGCGACACGCAGAGAGGGCCGGGGAGCGACTCTGTCGCTCCACCCTCGCATAACGCCAATCGGAAGCGACCTAGTAAGGAGGCCCCATGGCAACCCGGCAGCGCGGCGTGGTGCTGACCTATGTAGACACCCTGGACACCCTGGAGGACTGCATTCGGCTCGGCGGATACGATACCGTGAAGGTGGTGACGGGCTGGGGCCTCGCGAGCGGCTGGGGCCCCGAGGCCCGCAAGCGGTTGCTGAACATGGTGCCCAACGTGATCGTGCGCACCGTCAGCGGCGACCCGAGCTACGCCCGGCCCTTCGACCCGCTCTCGGGCGGGCCGCGCCCCGGGGCCAAGGGGGCCAACGCCCAGTACTGGGACTACGACTTCCCCAAGCCCGACGTCTGCGAGCAGGAGATCCGCGAGTGGTACGCCATCCGCCCCGACATCATGGTGGAGATCGGCAACGAGCCGAATGTGTTCAACCAGGATGACGACTTCATCTGGCGCTGGGCATTCTTCCTAGAGCAGGCGGTCAAGCGCGGTAAAGAGGCCTTCCCCCAGGCCAAGTTCATCTCCCCCGGCTTCATGATGGACGCACGCGGCAACATGCGCCGCTTCTACGAGATCGCCGGCCCGCAGCTGCGCCTCTTCGACTTCATCGGGGTCCACTTCTACGAGTACTACGCCTTCACGCCCGACGGCGCGCCGGCCACCAAGGGCGAGCTGCGCGACGCGATGGACATCCACAAGCAGTTCTTCCCCGAGAAGCCCTGGTATATCACCGAGTACGGCATCAACGACACCAAGCAGGTGCCGCAGCCCGAGAAGGGCACCCGCTACGCCAAGCTCGTCCACGCCGGCGAGGGCTGGCCGGCCCTGCCCGACAATGTGGTCGGCGCGGTCTACTACCACCTGGCGATGAAGGGCGACCTGCACCCGGAGTACCACATCTACCCCGAGGGCGACAAGACCTACAAGATCACCTGCGAGGCGGTCGAGGCGGCGGCCGGCAGCGTCGAGATCTTCGGGGCCAGCCCCGATCAGGCACCGCCCGCCGGCCCCCTGGGCGACATACCGGCCCGCCTGGCCCAGCTGATCGCCGACCTGGCCGACCACGAGCGCGGCCTGCTGCTGCGCCGGGCGGAGTCCCGCGCCGACTTCTCGGCGGACGACGCGCAGGCCCTGCGGCGCATCCAGAAGGCCCGCGCGGCCCTGGAGCGGGCGCTGCGCCTCGCCGAGTGATTGTGGAGCAGGCGGGCGGGCCTGTCCACCCGCCCGCCGCTCATGCCTGGCGAGCGGTTGAGGGCAGGCTCGCCGCAACGCGCGCCAGCTCGACGCGGGACAGACGCCCGCCCACCAGCCAGCAGCTGTCGCGGCCTGAGCGCAGCACCAGCAGCGGCAGCCGCTCGCGGCTCGCGGCGCTCCAGGCTGCGGCCGCGAAGGCGGCCGGGCGCCCGCCGACGACCAGGGCCTCCAGCGCGGGCGGCGGCCCATCGCGCAGATCCCAGGCCAGGGCGAGCGTCTCGGCGGGCGGCAGCGCCAGGTCGATCCAGGAGACGGCGAGCTCGCCGGATGCGTCCACGGCGCAGTAGCCCTCGCCAAGGCGGCGCGGCGCCAGTCCGGCGGGCAGGTCGGCGGGCAGCGGGTGCGGCTCGCCGACGGGCAGCGGCTCGATGGCCGGCATCGCGCCGGGGATGAAGGCCGCCGTCGCCCCCGAGATGGCCACCAGGGCTACCCGCAGCCCGGGCATATCGACCACGGCCAGGGCCTCACGCGCATCGCTCATATAGATGGCTCCTCATTGAATGTGGCTGCGGCTTGCCCGCCTCGCTGGCAGACCGCAGCCACCTAAAAACCTACGTGTGCATAGCGGGGAGGTTTGGAGGGGCGCAGCCCCTCCGATTGCCCGCTTCGCTGGCAGACCGCAGCCACCTAAAAACCTACGTGTGCATAGCGGGGAGGTTTG
>JBAXES010000077.1:0-11015 GCA_037140315.1 Chloroflexales bacterium | reverse complement strand
ACCCTGTTCGGAGGGGCGCTGGCAGACCGCTTCGGCGCGCGGGCGCGCGGAGCAGCGCCCGCGCGCCGAAGCGGTCTGCCAGCGCCCCTCCGAACAGGGTCATCCCCTGCTGGAGCAGCTGCCGCATTGCCAGGGCCAGCCCCACCACGAAGGCCGCTATCCCCAGGTGCTCGACGAAGTAGACCGAGACGAGCGGGATGACCATGAAGAACCCGCCGTACATCAGGAAGCTCATGGCCAGCAGGGCGATCTGCCCGCGGCGGCGGGCGGCGGTGGAGAGATTCATGTCATTCCTATGTCTGGTTGAATGCGCCCGCCTCGCTGGCGCATTCAACCAGACATATCATTAGGTTGGGCTACGCCCAGCTCCAATCCAAGGCGGGGTTACTGTACCACAGGCGGGTCACAGATAATGGAGATCGGTCGACCAAGGTGCTGGGTGAGGACAACGACCAGCGGGCGCGGCCCGGCCCCGCTGAGCTGGCGGGCCAGGGCGTCGGTGTCAAGCGGAGAGCCGCGCTTTTTGACGGTGACCGGGCCAGCGCCGAGCTCGCGCAGGCTGGCCCGCAGCCGCTTGAGGCCGAAGGGCTGCCAGGAGGTGATCGGCCAGGCCCGCGCGAGCGGCGTGGGCGTGTGGCCCGCAGAGGTTAGG
The DNA here is from genome assembly GCA_037140315.1 of Chloroflexales bacterium. Taxonomy (GTDB): domain Bacteria; phylum Chloroflexota; class Chloroflexia; order Chloroflexales; family Chloroflexaceae; genus Oscillochloris. The sequence continues at coordinate 10,363 of JBAXES010000077.1, read as the reverse complement.
TAGGCGATCTGCGGGTCGATCTGGGCCGCGCCGATCTGCCCGGCCAGATCGGCCACCAGCCCGGCCCGGATCACCGCCGGGTCTGGCTCGTAGAGGAAGGATGCGGGAGGAAGGATGAAGGATGCGGGGGACGTAGGCAGGTCTGAGGCAAGCGTGTAGGTATGGGCCTGGCCATCGTCGCCTGTGCGCAGCAGGCTGGCCCGGCGGCGGGTCTGGGCCAGGGGGCCGCACCAGAGGACGGCCTCCTTCAGCTCGCCGTTGAGCGAGACGAACTCGATCTCGGTGCCGCCCTCCGGCAGCTCGGCCAGGTCTACGCCGGGGGAGAGCTTGACCGCCAGGGCCGGGGTGTCTGCGCGCCAGGAGCGGAGGTGCGCGAGGGGCGGCTCGTACTCTTCGACGTGGAAGCGCCGCCGCCCCCCTGCGCGCCGGCCTGGGTCGCAGAAGACCGCCCCGGCTGCGGGCGGCGCCTCGGCCAGCAGGTCGCGCCGCTCGCAGCTGATCCGCGCGGAGAGGCCCAGGGCGGCGGCGTTGGCGGCGGCCAGGGCCAGCCGCAGCTCGTCGCGGTCGACGGCGATCACCTGGGCACCGGCCGCCGCCAATGCCAGGGCGTCGCCGCCGGCCCCGCAGCAGAGGTCGGCCACCTGGGCGTAGGCAGATAGGCGGCCGGCGCGGTGGGCGGCCACGGGGGCCGCGCTGGCCTGCTCCAGGGCCTCGCGGGTGAAGAACATACGCGCGGCGGCGGGGAACTTTGCGGCGGCGCGGCGGCGCAGCAGGGCCAGCTCCACGGCGGCGCTGGCCTGCTCCGGCGGATGGCTGCGGCGCAGGCGGGTCAGCTCGCCCAGCACGTCTGCATCCACGATCTCACGCCCGGCGAGGTCGGCGAGGAGCGCGTGGCCGGGGGGCGACTGGAGCCAGGCGAGGGTATCGAGATTCATTGTATAGTTAGACAAGGTTTCAGACGCCAGGTTTCAGGTTTCAGGTCGAGCGCATCAGAATGCTATATGTTGGCCTGAACTGTAAAGCATGTGCGAACCTTGTCTTGGGTTACTTACCTCCTCAGCAGCCCCTGCAGCGTCTCCACCAGCCCCCTCAGGCTGACCGGCTTGGCCATGTACTCGCTCACGCCGGCGGCCAGGCAGCGCTCGCGGTCGCCGGGCATGGCCAGGGCGGTCAGTGCGATGATCGGGGTGGCCGCGTACGCGGGCATGGCCCGCAGGTGGCGGGTCGCCTCCAGCCCGTCCATCACCGGCATCTGGATGTCCATCAGGATCACATCCGGGCGCACCTCGCCGACCATGTCGAGGGCCTCGCGGCCATTGCGCGCGACCGCCACGTGGTAGCCGCGGTCCTGCAAGTAGTCGCCGATGGCGATGATGTTGATCTCGTTATCCTCAACCAGCAGGATGTGCCCGACCGCCGGGGCCGGCTCGCCCGGCGCCGTGATGACCAGGGCCTCGGGCGCGCGCTTCGGCGCCGACACGGCGTCCAGGGTCCGCCGCAGGATCTCGCGCGAGATCGGCTTGACCAGATACTCCACCGCGCCGGCCGCCATCCCCCGCGCCCGATCATCCACCACCGAGACGATGATCACTGGGATCTCGCACAGGAGCGGATCGGCTTTGAGCTGCGCCAGCACCTCCCACCCCGACAGATCCGGCATCTGCAGGTCGAGCAGGATCACGTCGGGGAGCAGGCTGGCCACCTGCTCGAGGACGCCCAGGCCGTGCGCGTAGATGACGGCGTGAATGTTCACCTCTTTGAGATAGCGCGCGAGCTGCTCGCCCGCGGGCGCCGAGTCCTCGATAATGAATGCCGAACGCAGGGCCCCGCCCGCTGCGGTACGCCAAAGCGCGGGGGGCAGGCTCGCATCCTCGCGCTCTTGCGGGAGGTAGGGCAGGGCGATGGTGAATCGGCTGCCCTTGCCGACCTCGCTCGCCATCGCGACGCTGCCGCCGTGCAGCTCCGCCAGGCGGCGCACGAGGGCCAGCCCGAGCCCGCTGCCGTCGTGCATCCGGCTCAGGCTCGAGTCGAGCTGGACAAAGGGCTGGAACAGCTGCGCCATGCCCTCCGGGGTCATACCGATGCCGGTGTCCTCCACGGCGAAGCGGACGACGCCCGCGTCTGAATCTGTATCGACCGCAAGGCTGACCCGGCCACCCTTTTCGGTGAACTTGACGGCGTTGCTCAGCAGGTTCACCAGCATCTGCTTCAGGCGCTTGGGGTCGGCCTGCACGATGGCCAGCTGGTCGCTCAGCTGGACCCCCAGCCGGAGCTGCTTCTTGATCGCCTGCTCTTTGACGAACAGAAGGCTGGCCTCGCACACGTCGGCGATCGCCACGATCTCAGGCTGCAGCTCCATCAGGCCTGACTCGACCTTTGAGAGGTCGAGGATATCGTTGATCAGCACGAGCAGGTGGCGGCCGCTACTTTCGATATTGCGGATCGAGTCCTGCTGGCGCGCGTTGAGCGGGCCGCGGAACTGCTCCAGCAGGCCCTCGCTGAGCGCCAGGATGGCGTTGAGCGGTGTGCGCAGCTCGTGGCTCATGTTGGCCAGGAACTCGTCCTTGGCGCGCACGGCCCGGGCCAGGTCGGTGTTGGCCCGGCTGAGGTCGGCGGTGCGCTCCTCCACCCGGCGGGCCAGCAAGTTGCGCTCTTCGGTCAGCGCCGCCTGCGCGCGTAGGCGCGCGGTGACATCGTTGAAGAAGCCGACCAGGAACTCATGGCCGTCCAGGCGGGCCAGCGTGGCCTTAACGTCGGCGTAGAACACGCGCCCATCCTTGCGGCGGCAGGGGACACCCGAGATCAGCGTCTTCTCGGCGCGGGCCAGGGCCTCAAACTCGGCGAGCACCTGGGGCAGGGCCTCGCTCGGGTGCAGGTCGTTGACTCTCAGCGTCAGAAACTCGGCGTGCGAGTAGCCGAACAGGGCGCATATGGCCGGGTTGGCGTACTGAAACGAGCGATCCCCGTTGCGCACAGCGATGATGCCCTCGTTGGCACCCTCGAAGATCACCCGGTAGCGCGCCTCGCTCTGCTTGAGCGCGGCCTCGCTGGCGCGCAGCTGCTCCTCGGCCAGCCGGCGCTGCGCCTCCTGTCCAATAAACTCGAGCGCAAAGGTGATATCGGCCGCCATCTCGTCGAGCAGCTTGAGCTCATCCTGATCAAAAAAACCGATCTCGGGCGCGTACAGGTTGAGCGCGCAGTACAACTCGCCCGCGACGGTCAGCGGAAAAATAGCCGACGCACGGTAGCCCAGACGATGGGCGGCGTCGCGCCAGGGCCCTATGCGCAGATCGGCGTCGATATCATTCACCACCACGTGCTCGCCCGCGCGCAGCGCAGTGAGGTAGGCGTCGCGTGTGGGGCTATCATCCACCACAATCAAGAGATTTTCCAGATAGCCATCGGCAGCGCCCGCGTGGGCGATCGGTCGCACCCGTCTGGTCTGTGGGTCATGCCGACCGATCCATGCCATCCGAAACCCGCCCTGCGCGACGGCGATACTACAGGTGGCATCGAAGAGCTCCTGCGGCTCACGCACGCGTACGATGACCTGGTTGATCTCACTGAGCAGGGCGTAGGTGCGGTTGAGCTTGCTCAGGCGCGCTTGGGCCTGCTTGCGCTCGGTGATGTCGAGCACCGTCCCGGCCATGCGCAGGAACTGCCCCTGCGCATCCCGCAGCGAGTAGAGCGTAGCCTCAAAGTGCCGCACCCCCTCCGGCGCTGATCCGGCGCGATACTCTATGATGACCTGCTCACCCGTCTCGACAGCGTGCGACTGAGCGGCCAGCAGCGCGGCGCGATCCTTGGGGTACACCCCGGCGAGGAACTCGTCCAAGACGGGGACGCCGTCGGAGGGGTCGCGGTGAAAGAGCCGGAACATCTCCTTCGACCAGAACCCCCGGCCGGTGGCGCTATCGAGCTCCCAGCTGCCGAGATGGGCCACCGCCTGGGCCATCTCCAGGCTGACCTGGCTCTGCTGGAGCAGCTCGTCGGCGCGCCGGCGCGTGTACATATACAGGAGGAAGACCGCAGCAGAGAGCAGCCCGATCAGCAGGCGCGACCAGGCATCCCAGCCGCGGATCTCGGCCACGTAGGCCGGGCCGGGCCGGGCCACGATGCTCCATGTACGCCCGCCGAATACAAATTGGGTGGAGTAGTACGGCGCAACCTTCAGGCTCGCCAGATCTGGGGTCGCGCCTGCGGGCAGCGTCTGCGCACCGGAGTGCGAGGGGTGAAATATCAGCAGCTGGGGCTGGTCGTCGCTCAGGTCGAACAGGTACAGCTCAATATCGTGCGGGCTGATCTGGGTCTGCACCTTCTCCAGCAGGCTGCTCATCTGAAAGCGGCTATAGATCACCCCCAGCAAGTTCTCCCGGCGCGCCGCTATCGAGTCGGTCTGCACGCCCTGGCGATAGACCGCCGTTATCAGCAGGAGGCTGCGCTCCTCATCGGTCGGCTGCACCAGGCGGATCGGAGGCGTGAACATCGGCAGGCCGGTGTCGCACGCGCGGATGATCGTCTGCATCCGGCTGCTCTCGGAGCCGATGTCGAAGCCGAGGGCCTCGCGGTTGGCGTCGAAGGGTTCAACAAACGTGGCCGGGAAGTACTCAGGGCGGGCGGCGACCGGGGCGCGCTGGCCGCTGACGTCACGCTCGTAGAGCCCGAAGTCAGGAAAGCCGGATGCCTGCACGGATCGCTCGAACGCCACGCGGTCAGCCGCGAGCACGCGCGGAGACCAGGCAATGGCCTGCGTGCTGGGCAAGCGATCGAAGAGCGGCGCGACGAACTTGTTAAACTCATCGCGCTCGATCTCGTGTGAGGCGACGAAGAGCGCGCGCACGGCGAGCAGGGAGCGCTCATTCTCTGTCAGGGTGCCATCGATCAGGCTAGCAACCTCGGATGCGTCGGCGCGCAGGCGCACGTCCAGCTGCTGATTCTTATCGTTCCAGGCCAGCAGAAAGGCCAGCAGCGCGAGACCGATCATAAAGCTGGCGATCGGCCAGACCATTGGCTCTGTGAGGAAGTCTACGATGCGCTGTCTGGGGGTGTGCTGCATTTGCATGGCGATGTTGTGCTGTCATTGTTGTGAGACCAGCAGATCCGCATCGGGCCGTGGATAGTATACCCTCGGCGGATCCAGCGCTCAGGTGATGTAGATAGGAAGTATAGTCTCTCCCCGTAGGATTTACCAGTATCCATATGGAAACCTCCGCTGCGAGCTGCGCCACAGGGCTCGTGCAACGTCCCTGGGGCTGCGCCCCAGACCCAGCTTTTTGGTGGGTTTAGGCGGCGAAGCCGCCCCCACACCCCCACCGGGAGTGGTATCATAGCGGCCAGCGGCTTTCGTGAGGTAGGGGCATCACGCCCCTACCTCTCCTTATGTGATCACTGGTCAACTATGCAGGCAGAGTCCACGGCGATCATCGCGCGCCACGCCCGGCGCAACTTTCTCGTGAACGTGCTCGACGGCTGCGCCTTCATCTTCGGCATCAGCATGGTCTCGCGCTTCACGGTCATACCCCTGGTGGTCGAGCGGCTCTCGGACGCGCGCTGGCTCCAGGGGCTCATCCCGGCCCTGTACTACGCGGGTTGGCTCCTGCCCGGCCTGTTCATGGCCCCCGCCGTGGCGGCCATGCCCCGGCGCAAGCCCTGGATCATGGCCGCCACCACCGGCGAGCGGCTGCCCTTCCTGGTGATCGGGGTGCTCTTTCTGGTCTGGCCGGGCATGCCGGCGGCCACGCTGCTGACGGCGTTCTTCGCCCTGTATGCGATCTACGCCACCAGCGCCGGGCTGACCTCGATCGCCTGGCAGGACTTCATCGCCCGGCTGATCCCGGAGCGGCTCTGGGGCACCTTCTTCGGGCTGCAGAACGGCCTCGGCGGCATCTTGGGCGTGGGCAGCGCGGCGGTGGCCGGGGCCATCCTGGCGGCGCTGCCCTTCCCGCAGAGCGTGGGCGTGCTGGCGCTGCTCTGCTTCGCGGCCATGGTCGTCTCCTACGTCTTCCTCGGGCTCAGCGTGGAGCCGCCCCAGGAGACGGTGCCGCGCCAGACGTTCGCCACCTTCCTGCGCGGGATCGGCCCGCTGCTGCGTGGCGCCAAGCCCTTCCGCAGCTACCTGATCTGCCGTGCGGCGATCGCCATGGGCCTGGTGGGGCACGGCTTCATCACCGCCGCAGCCCTCGAGCGCTTCCACCCGCCGGCCGCCGAGGTGGGCGTCTTCACCGGCGCGCTGCTGGGCGCCCAGGCCCTGGCCAACATCGGCCTCGGAGCCCTGGCCGACCGCTGGGGCCACAAGCAGGTGCTTGAGCTCTCGACCGCCCTGGGCATGGCCGCCCTGCTCATGGCCGTCGTGGCCCCGCAGCTGATCTGGTTCGTGCCGATCTTCATCCTGGTGGGCGCGGCCCAGGCCGGCTACCAGCTCTCCGGCTTCACGCTGCTCTTCGCCTTCAGCTCGCCCGCCGAGCGGCCGACCTACATCGGCGTGGCCAACACCGCCCTGGCGCCGGTGGCCGCCCTCGGCCCGCTGCTGGCCGGCTGGCTCGCCGCCATCTTCGGCTATGGCCCGGTCTTCCTTATGCTGATGGCGATCGGCCTGATCGGGCTGGCGATGCTCCACTGGCAGGTGCCGACGCCGGCGCGGGGGGCCGCCACGAGGTAGGGGTGAGGGCGGTGATCTACCAGGCTGCGCGGTCGGCCCGCGCAACCTGCGGGGGCGCGCTGTGGTGGTACACCTTGAGGAACTTCGCCCAGCCGGTCAGCGGCGAGTCCTCCTCGTAGGCCCGGACATACTCCGCCGCAGTCTGCGGGAAGTAGATCGAGATGCCGCTGCCGGCGCGGTGGGGCTGCCCCGCGCCGTAGGCCACGCGCGCCTGCTGGATGGCGCCCGCCATCACCTCCGCCGCCGCCGTCACCTCGCTGGTCGCGCCGTGTGTCGCCAGCAGCTGGGTGAGGCCGCCGAGGTCAACTGAGTTAAACGCCCCCGGCGTGCTCGGCGCGTAGACATCCACCGCCGCGCGGGCGTCGGCGATGCGCGCGGCGGCCGCCGGATCGCCCGCATGCAGCGCGCCGGCCAGCCGGTCGAGCCCCGCGCTGATGTGCCCCACCTCGGCCAGATCAAAGGCGGCCAGGGTGACGTCGGCGGTGCTCTGGTAGGCGCTGATGTAGCTGTCGACGATCACCCCCGCGATGGCGGCGGCGTCCTGGCCCGGGTTGGCCGCAAGCGCCCCCAGCCACGCCGCCCAGGCCCATCCCTGGGCCGGCTCGATCTCGGCCGAGGCCACCGCGACGCGGGCGTAGGGCGCGATCGCCTGTAGGACATCGAGCTGGGCCATCAGGCAGGCGTCGAAGCCGATCAGGTCGAGCTTGGCGTAGCCGGTCCGCGCGCGAGACGTGGCCAGGGCCGCGCCGAGCTCGGGCAGCGTGAGGCTGTCGCCGCCGGAGCTGTCGTCACTGGCGAGGCCCTGCCAGGCCCCGCCGTGTGACCAGAGGATCAGCGCGTAGTGCCTGGCCGGGTAGTTAGTCATGCCCCAGGTGATGAAGTCGGATAAGGTGGCCGGGTCGCCGGTGTTCAGCTCGCCCATACACTCCACGGCCGCTGCGGCGTCGGGCTCCATGCCCGGCTGGATCAGAAAGCGGTTCGTGCCCGTCCAGTTACCGGCCGTGATGTCGTCCCAGCTCTCGGGCGAGCTGATCCGGTCGACCTGAGCGACGATCTTGATCCGCGCCGATGAGCCCACGTGGGCGATGTCGCGCAGGTTATTGAGCGCGGCCGACTCTAGGTTGTTGTCGCTAGCCATGTAGACAAGCACCGTCCAGTCGGCGACACCGACGACCGCAGGATCGGAGACGCCCGCCAATGTCGGGCTGACCTGCGCTCTGGCGATCACGGCACCGGCGGCCAGGGCGAGCACCAGGGCGCACAGCGAGAGGGCCTGTAGCGCCATAGTGAGCGCGTGGAACTGTGTATCGTGAGCTGGCTGGGGCAAGGCAACCTCCATTCGGCATTGAAATACCATACGCCAGGATCAGCACCAGGAACTACGATGTCTGATCTAGGTCGCTCAACCCCCCCCCGACACATGCTACGTCGCCACCTACAACAAAAAGTAACGGGATTTTAGAGGCAGAAAGGGTATCGATAGGCAAATCTCAGGTTGCGGATCTGTCTAGGCCCTCACCCCAAGCCCCGCTCCCGCAGGAGGGGCGGGGCGGGATGCCCGCTGAAACCCTTGCCTTAACCAGCAATTGACAATAGCCCGCCCGTTGCGGATAATAGCTGAACCCACCCTTTTCCTTACGTATAGGGAGTATGCAATGGCTGACCCGCATGATCTGCGCGGCCTCCTGGAGTGGCGCTGCATCGGCCCATTCCGCGGCGGGCGCGTTGTGGCTGTCGCCGGAGACCCCCAGCACAGCAATGTCTTCTACTTCGGCGCGGTCGCCGGTGGCATCTGGAAAACCAGCGACGCCGGAGTCACATGGGAGTGCGTCTCCGATGGCTTCCTGAGCACATCCTCGGTCGGGGCCCTAGAGGTGGCCCCCTCCGACCCGAACGTGATCTACGCCGGCATGGGCGAGACGACGATCCGCATCGATGTCTCCCACGGCGACGGGGTCTACAAGTCCACCGACGCCGGGCGCACATGGGCGCACATAGGCCTGGCCGACACCCGCCACATCGGCAAGGTGCGCGTCCACCCCGACAACCCCGACATCGTCTATGTGGCCGCCCTCGGCCACGCCTTCGGCCCCAGCGAGGAGCGCGGCGTCTTTAAGTCTATCAACGGCGGCAAAAGCTGGCGCAAGGTGCTGTTCAAGAGCGCCAAAGCCGGCGCGGTCGACCTCAGCCTCGACCCGGCAAACCCGCGCATCCTGTACGCGGCGGTCTGGGAGGCCTACCGCAGCTTCTGGCAGATCTCCAGCGGCGGCCCCGAGAGCGGCCTCTGGCAGTCTACCGACGGGGGCGAGACCTGGGCGGACATCAGCGAGCGGCCCGGCCTGCCGAAGGGGCTGAAGGGCAAGATCGGCGTGGCCGCCTCGCCCGCGCAGAGCGGGCGGGTCTGGGCGCTGATCGAGCACCGCAGCCAGGGCGGCCTCTACCGCTCCGACGACTCCGGCGCGACGTGGGAGCGGGTCAGCGACAACCAGCACCTCGTCTCGCGGGCCTGGTACTACACCCACCTCACCGCCGACACAACCGACCCCGAGACGGTCTACGTGAACAACCTGAGCCTGTGGAGGTCGACCGACGGCGGCAGGAACTTTGTCGAGATCGCCACGCCCCACGGCGACAACCACGACCTGTGGATCGACCCGGCCAACAACCAGCGCATGGTGCAGGGCAACGACGGCGGGGCCTGCGTCTCGCTGAACGGCGGCTTCACCTGGAGCAGCATCTACAACCAGCCCACGGCGCAGTTCTACCACATCGCCGCCGACACCCGCCGCCCCTACCGGGTCTACGGCACCCAGCAGGACAACACCAGCGTGGCGACGCCCTCGCGCACCCACCGCATGGCGATCACCTGGGGCGACTGCTATATCGCCGGCAGCGGCGAGAGCGGCTACATCGTCTCGCGGCCCGACAACCCCGACATCCTCTACGTCGGCGCGATCGGATCCTCGCCCGGCGGTGGCAACTGCCTGCAGCGCTACGACCACAGCACCGGCCAGCTGCGCCTGATCACCACCTGGCCCGAGCCCAACGGCGGCGTCGGCGCCGGTGAGTGGAAGTACCGCTTCGCCTGGACCTACCCGATCATCCTCTCGCCCCACGACGGCAACACGCTCTATATCGGCGGCAACCTGGTGTTCAGGAGCGCCGACGAAGGCCAGACCTGGGAGCCGATCAGCCCCGACCTGACCCGCGCCGACCCCGAGACGCTCAAGCCCACCGGCGGGCCGGTCAACCTCGACGCGATCGGCGCCGAGACCTACGCCACCGTCTTCGCCCTGGCCGAGTCGCCCCACGAGCCGGGCGTGCTCTGGGCCGGCTCCGACGATGGCCTGATGCACATCACCCGGGATGGCGGGGGCTCCTGGCAGCCGATCACGCCGCCCAACCTGCCGCCCTTCACCATGATCAGCTGCATCGAGCCCTCGCCCTTCGACCCGGCCACGGCCTACGTGGCGGCGACGCGCTACAAGCTCGACGACTACAAGCCCTACCTCTTCAAGACCAGTGACTATGGCGCGAGCTGGCAGCGCATCGACAGCGGCATCCCCGCGAGCGACTTCACCCGTGTGATCCGCTGCGACCCCGAGCGGCGCGGGCTGCTCTACGCCGGCACCGAGACCGGACTCTACCTCTCGCCCGACGACGGCGCGAGCTGGCAGCGCTTCCAGCGCAACCTGCCGGTCTCGC
>JBAXES010000076.1:0-11094 GCA_037140315.1 Chloroflexales bacterium | reverse complement strand
GGCGCGGCTGCTCCCAGGCCCAGCGTCGGGCCACAAACTGCTGGAGCAACTGGCCTCGGCTGCGCGGCAGCGTCCCCGCAGCGTCGTAGACCTCGCAGAGCATCGTGAGCAGCAGCGGCGTGCGGGCCAGCCCGGCCAGCACCACGTGCGCCGGCCGACCCAGCGCATCCAGCAGCGCCGCGCCCTGCACGCTGCCCAGCCGCCCGATCACCACCTGGCGGATCGTCTCGCGATCCAGCCCCTGAATGGTCACGCCCTGCACCGGGTAGGGGTCGGTACCGCACTCATCCAGCAGCAGGGCGTGGTCATCGGCGCGGCAGGTGGTCACGCTCCGGTTATACGGACCACCGAGCCGACCGGGGTTCTCGCGCCGGAAGGCGTCAAGCGCGCGGGCGCTCTCCGCAAAGCGGCTGCGCGGCACCTCGTTCATGCCGTCCCAGAGCAGCGTCAGACGACCCTCGGTCAGCAACTCGTCAAGCAGCCCGACCAGTTTGCGATGGGCATCGAGCGAAAAACGCAGGCCGTGGGCATCCTCCAAGGACGCCGAGGCGAGATCGTTGCGCACCAGATCGCGCAACGACTGGCCCGGCTGGATGCCACCCAGGCGAACGAAGAGCGGCAGCGGCGCAAAGTCATCGCCGGCCAAGCCCGCCTCGGCCAGGTCGAGGGCCAGCCTCCAGAGCGCCGTCGTCTTGCCGCCGCCGGGCGGGCCGAGCAGCAACATATGGCCGTAGCGGGCCAGCCCGTCGCGCAGGTCGGTGAAGGTGTCGGTTTCAGGGGGAGTCGGCCCGGTTGCCTCAACCCCTTGCGCGAATGCCTGGCGCAGGGCGACGAAGGTGAGATCCTCGCGCTCGTAGAGCCCGCCAGTGGCCCGCGAGGTGACCACCGCCTGCGCCACCATCGGCAGGGTCGCGTAGCGCCGCCGCCAGACGGCGTAGCGCGCGGCGACCTCGCTGCGGTAGGCGCGCAGCAGGCCGGCGCGCATCGCCGGGTCGCGCGGGCGCGCATCGCCGGTGTAGACAATCAGCTGCAGCGTCTGGATGGTGATCTTGTCACCGGCGACCACATCGCCGATCTCCAGCTGCTGGATCTGGTTGTACGCGCCGAGGCTCACCCCGCCGCGCTGCTGCGACTGGTTCACCTGGCTGGGCGGTGGCGGATCGGGCTGGCTCATCGGTCTCCTGAGCTGGCAGAAGCGAAGCCAAGGGGTCAGGGAGCGAGCAAGCGGGCACAAATAGGCAGCTGCGAGGCCCACACACGAGATTCAGCGGGCATGCATGGGGTAGTTATGATAGAGGAAATTGTAGCATATGCGCAGCTAGATTCCGGTGAACTGCGTGCCTCTTCGGCCGCGTCTGCTCACGCGCCCAGATGGGCGCGCATCTCGGCGAGGGTCTGCCTAAGCGCCCCTGTGTGCGTCGGAGGCACAAAGCCACCGAACAGGCACGTGCCCGATGGGGCGATGAGGAAGACGTGGCAAAAGCCCGCCAAGTTGGTGAAGTCGCGAACCGATGTGCCGTCGCGCAGCCGAAATCGCTCGCCCGCCTGGCGCAGGTCGTCCCAGCTCGCCAGGGCGAGGCCGCTTGTCCCCTGGAGCTGGCGGGCTGCGGCGAGGGCGGAGAGATCGGGCGCCGCAGGGGCCTCTGGCGGCACGTCGGCCGGTTGTTGCAACTGGAAGGCCGCGATGCCCCCATCTGGCAGAGCCCGCACAATGATCTGCAGCGGGGGGCTCTGGCCGACCGGGCTCGCCATCGCGCGCGCCTGCGCGGCCTCAGACGCCGCCGCTAGGGCACCCAGCCCCGGCGCAATCAGGGCAGTCGCGGCATCGACCTCAAGGGAAACCAGGGCCTGCAGGTTCCGCGACACCCGCCGCAGGTCGCTCACCGAGTCGATCTCTCGGATCCGGCCATGCAGAGTCGTCGCCAGGTCGCGCCAGGCTGCGCTGGCCTCACGAGCGCCCACGCTCACCGCGCACAACAGGTCGGCACCCTTGCGGCTACGCCCGAGCAGCATGCCCTGGGCCTGAGCGGCGGCGGCCTGGAGCCCAAGCCCAAGGCCGAGCATCTGTAGGTCGGATACCGCGCTGCGGATGTGCTGGAGCAGCTCGTCGGCGCTCCGCTCGACCTGCCACCAGATCGGGCTCCCCAGCGGCAGCGCGCGCGCCTGCGCGGCGGCGCGGGCGAAGGACTGTCGGCGCGCCGCGACGATCAGCCCAGCCTGCCGCTCAATATGATCCAGCTGCCCGATGATCGCCCCGCGCTCCGCCTCGTGGATCGGCCCGCCAAGCAGCAGATCCCGGGTGCGCTCCAGGTAGGCGTGGTCGCTCACGATCTGGCCGAGCTCGCGGTCCTCGTGCCACTGGCGCAGCGCGGCGACCGCGCCGGCGATCTGGCGCAGCTGGAGCTGGATGTCGGCCAGGTAGTGCTGCGCCGTGATGACGGCGAGGGCCTGCCAGACCCCGAGGGCGGCCACGGCTGGGCTGACGCCAGCGAGGGGAAGAAGCGTGCCGTGGGCGACAATCTTGCCCTGCCCATTGACGGCGATGGCGCGCACGCCGCCATCGATGGCGTGCATCAGCGTGGCCTGCCCGCCCGCAAGCTGCGCCGTCACGTGCGGCGCAAAGCGCAGGGCGTATGCGCCGCACGTGACGGCGGCGTTGGCGGCGAGCGCGACACCGGGCGCCGCACGGAGCAGGGCGAGGATCATCTGGCGGGCCTCGTCGCCCAAGAGGATCGGCTGAAGCCGAGCGGCGGGGTCGCCGGCGTAGCGAGTGATGGTGATGGCCGGTCGACCGGCACGGTTGACCAGCAGGGCACCGGCGGGGGTCATTGCGAGATCATCAGGCGATGGTGAGTCTGACATCGTCGGCTCCGGCAGTGGCGCGGGGGCGCGAGGCCCTGGCTCGACGCACACGGGGCGGGCACCGCACAGACGGATCGTACCACCGAGCTATTACAACGTCGATGGGGGGTGGTCGCGGCAGGTACGCTCAGGAGAGCAGAGCCACCCAAACAGACCAGCACGGACGTACCACTGCGCGCACCATCGCACGCCCCTACGATCACCCGCACATACCGCCGTAATATGGACTCGGTATAGTGGGTGTAGTCCTAATGGCTCCATGCAGCCAACCTGCCGCTGTTGTTCCTGCGACCTATCGGAGACACCTATGTTCACCGTCGCGGACATACTTGCGCATCAAGGGTGCCAGCCTGATCTCCCGCATATGCTCATCAAGCTTGCCCTTGAGTCCGAGATTGAGTCATCCGACTACCTCCCCCTCATCCTCCGGCTGCGCCCATATTACGACCACATCCCCTCCAAGCCTGGGTTCCTTCTGCCGATCCGGGCGGCATGGGGCCACGCGCCACCTAATGCCCTGCTGCTCGCCATGATCGAGGTCGAGCTCGATCCCAGCGAGGCGTCGCGCGCGCGTTTGCGGACGCTCTTCCGAGACTATTTCCAGGCGCACTACCCCAGGCTACCGCTGCTCGCGCATCCTGAGATGGAGAGAAAATGCAATAGCCCAGACTCGCGTCCGTCCAGTGATGTCGGCTTCGCCGTCAAGGAGTGGTACACCCAGATCCTCATCGGTGCCGAGGCGCTGTTCTGCGACCACTGCGACCATCCCCTCATCCCCTACTTTGGGCGAACCAATGACCTGTACTTTTGTAGCAACCCGGCGTGTGACTCCCCCAATCAGGGGAGGGTTCGGTATCACAACCACTGCTGGTCTTGCCACAGCACGATCGACTCGGAGTACCATCTGCGCTGCTCGCGCTGTGGCTGGTATGTCTGTCGCACGTGCGGCAAGTGCAAGCAGGGCTGCGCCGAGACACAAGCCACAGCACCACGTAGCACTGGCTCCCCGCGACCGATCACGCAGATCGCAGCCGTCACTACGCCATCGCCACGGTCATTCATCGATCTCTATCAGCATGTGGTAAAAACCTACCAGTCGCCGCCAACGTCCCGTGGCGCATGGGTGCGTATGAGCCTGGATCGGGGCCGCAAGATCCTGACGAGCCAGAACGAGTTAGACCGCTACCTCTTCCTGTATGGTGGCCACCACTACTATAAGCTCATTGATGCCCTGGCCGCGGCTCGCTTAGAGCACATTGGCCGGTGTACGATTATCGATTGGGGCTGCGGACAGGGGACGGCAAGCCACGTCTTGCTTGATGAGCTTGCCGCGCGCAGCCTGCGCCCGCCCCTCGACCGTATGGTGCTCATCGAGCCGTCCCGCGTGGCCCTTGATCTCGCCGCAGATCGCGTGCGTACCCATCGTAACTTCCCCACCGGCTGCACGATCATTACGATCAACGCCGGCTTGGACGATGTCGACATCGCTCAGGCGGTCGATCCCGCCAGCACCGCGTATCTGCACCTGTTCTCGAACATCCTCGATATCGACACCTTCTCGCTGCATCGCCTGGTCGAGCGCATCAGCCAGGCCTGCTATGGCAGAAACACCTTTCTCTGCACGGGGCCAAACTACTATGGTGCCCGACAGCGGACGGATGCGTTTTGTGAGCATCTCCGCTCCGGTCGCGTGGTCCATCACGAATCTCGGGATGATCGCACCATCGAGGCCGACATCTACTACGTCAAGAAGCGTAAGTTTGTGCGCGACCTGATCACGCGGTATCATCGAATCCTTGACGTTGAGATCACCGACCAGATGTGTGAGCGCCAGCGATCCGCGCCACTCTCTCGGCAGCGGCAGCCTGCCGCACCCCGCTCGCTCAGCTAACACGTGGCCAGGAGCCGCTCATGGAGTCCATCAACCCACGGATCATCTCGGTCAGCCGGCGCACCGATATCCCCGCGTACTATGCCGACTGGCTGCGCCAGCGGATGGAGCGCGGGTTCACTGCCTACCCGAACCCCCACTCGGGCAAGCCGGTGTTTATTGATCTGCGCCCGGAGAGCGTGCGTTGCTTTGTCTTCTGGACACGGAATCCGCACCCGCTGTTTAAGCACCTTGACTACATCGATGCGCGCTACCAGCGGCGGCACTACATGCACATCACGATCAATGGCCTGCCGGAGACCCTGGAGGCGCGCAATCCGAAGATTGATGTTGCGCTCCGCTCGGTTGCGCACCTGGCTGACCGCTACGGGCCGGACTACGTCCAGTGGCGCTTCGACCCGATCATCATCTCATCAGAGACTCCGGTCGAGCTTGTGGTTGAGCGGTTTGCCGATCTCAGTCGGCGCCTGGCCGGCATGACCAGGCGCTGCTACTTCAGCTTTGTGGATCTGTACCAGAAGACGCGCCGCAACGTTGCCACGCTGGAGCGCCAGGGCATTCGGTTTGACCTCCGCTACAGCAGCGGCCAGGGCGATCTTGCGCTTCAAAGCGCGCTAGCCGCAACCCTCCGGGATGTCGCCGCCCCGCACGGGATCACGCTGCACGCCTGCGCAGAGGACCAGGTGCAACTGCTGGTGCCCGGCATCGAGAAGGCCCACTGTGTGGATGCGGAGCTCGTTGAACGGGTTGCGCGGGCGGGCGGGATGACGGCGCAGTGGCGGCCCAGCCGCACCGACTGTGGCTGCATTGATAGCCGCGATATTGGGCACTATGACAGCTGCCCACACGGGTGCATCTACTGCTACGCGAATATGAACCCTGAGACGGCGCTTGCGAACGCGCGCCAGTACGCACAGAGCGGATTCCCCGCCGACCAGCTGGAGCAGCCTGACGCGCCCGCGCAGGCGCAGACGCGGCTTGATCTGTGGTAGCAGGCCTAGCAGGCCCGGCTCACGGCGGGCCGGCGTCGCCAGATCAGATGCGCTGACGCGCGACGTATCTGTCTCGTGAGCCTTCGCGCCGCACCAAGGTTCCTCACCACAGCGGGGCAGCGCGCTCACCCAGCAGTGCTATGCCTGCAGACATCGCCGCCCAGATCGACCGCCTCCAGTTCGAGATCGCCGCCCTGCGCCGGCAGGTGTCAGAATGGAGCGCGTCATGCCCACATCCTATCCTCTCTTTTCTCTGTCACGCCCCCTCCGCGCCGGAGATGCCGCTTGCCCCTGGTGGGGGCTGAGGTGATCTACCGATACGTGTATGCCTATTTGGGTTTCAGCTGCGTGCTATACTGCGTTCTCACGTTGCATCTTCTCTCGCAAAGCGGCAATGGCGACTGCTCTGGAGCAGATGTACGTAACGATCACGCTATGCTTCTCATCCCACAATGCGCATATACCCGCGTTTACCCCTGTACTGCCTTTCGCTACGCCGCCTGCCTCATGATCCACGCGCCTGTCGCTGTCACTGTCACATTTCAGTGTTGTCCGCCACACAGACACAGGAGGGAGCCTGCGCGCATTTGCGCCCTATGCTCTGATGTATCCTTGGTGCAGTGCCTGTCATCTCAAGGGGAGCTATGAACAACCTCTCTCTCCAAGCAGCCCTCGCCGCATTACGCCACTGGGCCACCGGTGAGGAACCAACTGGCCCGCAGCGCGATCACGTGCGCCTGACGGCCTGGCTCGCCGCCGGTACGCCGGCGGAAGCTGGCTGGCCCAAACTGCTCGACACCCCGCTTGAGTCGATCTTCAACCGCATCACGCTTGACGGTATTGCGCCGCCCCATGCCTTCCTGCGCCCGGCCACACTCCGGCTCGACGATACGGTACTCTTCCCGCAGGAGCGTCCCGGCGCGGGCGAAGATGTAAGAACGCGACTAGCCGCCGCCCTGGCCGACCTCGACAAGCGCAATTTGGAAGACGAGGCCCTGCTGGAGGGCACGCTCTTCGCGCTACAGCGCCACGCATGGGCCCTGCCCTCACCGCTGGAGGCCGTCTCACGCTACGACTTCGCCCGCACCCACGCCGCCTTGGCCGCCGCCCTGGCCGAGCAGCCCGACGGCGAGGTCTGCCTGGTCGGCGGGGATCTGTCGGGCGTGCAGGAGTTCATCTACAGCGTGAGCGCGAGCGGGGCGGCCAAACAGCTGCGCGGGCGCTCGCTCTACCTGCAGCTGCTCACCGACGCCTGCGCTCACGCGGTGCTGACGCGCATGGGCATGCCGCTCTGCAACCTGCTCTACGCCGGTGGCGGCCACTTCTACGCCTTGCTGCCGGGGTCGGCCCTGGATCAAGTTGCTGCGCTGCGCGCCGAGATTGGCAAGAAGCTGCTGGATGCCCATCGCGGCGGGCTCTACCTGGCCCTCGGTGGCATTCGCTTTGCGCCCGGTACCTATGGCAAGCAGACGTGGGCAGATATGAGCGCCGCAATCGAGCAGGACAAGCGTCGTCGCTTTGCCTCCCTCAGCAAAAACGACTTTGCCAATCTCTTCACACCCCACCAGCCAGAGCCGCCGAAGGAGGAAGGGGTTGAGGAGCCGTTGGATAGGCTCGACGATTCGCTCCAGAAGCTGGGCACTGGGCTGAGCCGGGCCACGCTGCTGGTGGCGGAGATCGGCGATCTCCACGTCACGGGTGAAGACTCGCCCTGGTACGGGGTGCTTACCGGGCTGGGACTGGGCTATCGCCCGATCGAGGAAGAGCGCGGCTATCGCCCCGCCTACAGGCGCCGCCGCCGCTTGCTCCAGCTTGACGATAGCACCGTGCCGAACGAACTCAACTTCGGGAAAGATGATGTGCTGGGCACACGCTACACCGTGACTGAGGCACCCACAGCCAGCGACAAGGATGTTGAGCGATTCAACGCGCTGGGCCTGCGCGATGATGAGAACACCCTAAGCCAAGGCGATGTGCTGCCCTTTAACCTGCTGGCTGCGTACAGCCAGGGCGTGGATCGCATCGGCGTACTGCGCATGGATGTGGATAACCTGGGCGACCTGTTCGGCACGAGGCTGGCCCGGCCCGCTGGCGTGGCCGACCTGGCCTACACCGCCGCGCTCAGCGCCGCGCTCAGCCGCTTCTTCGAGGGCTGGGTGGGCGAGCTCTGCCGGCGGGCGAATACGGACAGCGCCAGCGGCGGGGTCTATGCGGTGTATAGCGGCGGCGACGACCTGTTCCTGGTCGGCTCCTGGCACCTGATGCCGACACTGGCCCACAAGATCCGTGCTGACTTTGCGGCCTATGTGCTGGGCCGCCCGCTGAAGGATGGTGAGCGCCCGCCGATCACGCTCTCGGCGGGGATCACCCTGCACGGTGGGAGCTACCCGCTCTACCAGGCCGCCGATGATGCCGCCGAGGCCCTGGATGCGGCCAAGCTCTTCACCCGCGCCGACGGCCACGCAAAGGACGCGATCACCTTCCTGGGCCGCACGCTGGGCTGGGAGCAGTTCGCCGAGGCGTCGGATCTCTGCGACACACTGGTAACACTCGTGCATGAGCAGGGTGCGCCACGCGCCCTGCTGATGACCATCCAGAGCCTCGACACCCAGGCCCGGGCCGCGAGCCGCCGCAGCCGCGACGGCAGCCCGCAGCTCGCCTACGGCCCCTGGGTCTGGCAGGGCGCCTACCAGCTTACACGCATGGCCGAGCGCGGCCGCGAGACAGTTGGCGCGCAGATCGCGCAGTTGCGCGAGCAGATCGTCGGCAGCGACGGCGTCCGTTCACGCTTTATCGAGCGGGCCGGCCTAGCCGCCCGTTGGGCACAGCTTCGTATCCGCAATAGCCGCAGCAGCAACGAGGAGGAGTGATGACGTACCAGAGGAGTCAGATAACGCCAGGTGAGCAGATGGCCCAGCGGCTCGCTCCCACCGACACATTGCGCCTGATCATCACCGGCAATACGGCAGAGTCCATCGAGGCGCTCACGACAACCGCCGAGAGAATCGGAGAGCGCCTCGCCCGGAATATCACCACCTCGCAGATCCGCAATATCTTCGGCACGGTGCGCACGATTGAGCAGGATGTGAAGGCGCTGAATGACAGCGACCCCCTGCCCATCTCGGTGCAGCGCGCGCTCCAGATGCTCCGCCCCAAGCTGGCCTATCAGTATGGCCGAGTCCAGGGCCGTGATGATGACCCTGCGAAAGAGGCGATGGGTGCGCTAACCCAGATCCTCTCGGAGGCTATCAGTATGGTGAGCAGCAGCGTCACGCACTTCCGCAACTTTATGGACTTCTTCGAGGCCATCCTCGCCTACCATCGCCGGTTCGGCGGTCGAACCAACTAACCAGCAGGAGCACCCACAATGACTGAGCGTATCGTCACTCTCCACGGGCGCATCTTCCTGCGTGCCGAGATCGAGATGGTCACTGGCCTGCATATCGGTGGGGCCGCCGGCGGCCTGGAGATCGGCGGCGTCGATAAGCCGGTGATCCGTAATGCCCGCACCAACCAGCCCTATATCCCCGGCTCCTCGCTCAAGGGCAAGCTGCGCTCGCTGATGGAGAAGGTGTCCGGCGCGCCGCAGACCTTCAAAGTGAACAGGGACGTCTTCGTCCATATGCCGGAGAGCGACGAACAGTATCGGCAGTATCCGCAGATCGCGGGCGTCTTTGGGACCCTTCCCGAGCGGAAGGGCTTTCGCGTGAGCAGCCCGACCCGCCTGACGGTACGCGACGTGCAGCTGACCAAGGAGTCGGCTGAGGAACTGCGCAAGATGCGCACCGACCTGCCCTTCACCGAAATCAAGTGGGAGGCGGCGATCGACCGGGTCACCTCGGCGGCGGCGCCGCGCCAGATCGAGCGCGTGCCGGCCGGGGCGGTCTTCGGCCCCGCTCAGCTGATCTTCAGCGTCTATGTGGGCGATGGCGAGGCGCCCGCCGAGGTCGCCGGCCTGTTCACCCATGTGGTCGAGGCCATGGGCCACCTGGAGGACGACTACCTGGGCGGGATGGGCTCGCGGGGCAACGGCCAGGTGCACCTACGGAATATCGGCATCACGGCGAAGCGGGTTGGCACCCAGGGCGATGCTACGATCACGCCGTTCAAAGAGGGCCTTGAGTCGCTGGAGCAGATCGACCGCCCGGCGCTGAGTCGTTGGCTGGCAGATACCTTCAAGTAGGAGCGCGGCATGGCTATGCTCACAACCTACCACCTCCAGCCGCCAGAGGATCGCGCCGCGCTCAGCTTCCACTTCGGCCGCCAGGGCATCGGCATGGAGGAGGCCAGCGAGGCCCTGGCCTCCGACTCGGTCTTCGCCGCCCTGGTAGCCCAGGCCGTTATGCTCGACCCGCGCAACCTGGGGGGCGACGGCGGCCCAGCCTTCGCGCAGCCCTTCGTGGGCGAGGGCAGCGCGCCACCCTTCGCCCTCAGCTCGCTGCTCCCCCGGCTGGGCGATCTTGTCCTGCTGCCCCGCCCGGCGCTCAAGCTGCCCGATATGGACGATGCGCAGCGCGAGCGCATCGGCAAGGGCTTTAAGAAGCTGCGCTACCTCTCACCGAAGCTTTTCGCCGATGTCTGCGCCGGACGCCCGCTCTCCAGCGAGCCGATCATCATGCAGAAGGGCAAGGTCTGGCTGAGCCGGGATGAGGCACTGGGATTGCTGAAGAACAAGGATTTACCGCAGCCCTGGCGGCGCGAGTCAGGCGAGCGTGAAGATGCAGGGATCGCCCGCCTGCGCGAGACGCCGATCTGGGATATCGACGCGCTGCCGCACGTGGCGGTGGACCGGGTGAGTAATGCCTCGGCCTACTACGAGGTTGGCCGCGTGACCTATGCGCCCGGCGCGGGGCTGGCCCTGCTGGTGCGCTTCGCCCAGCCGGCGGCCCAGGCGGAGCTTGAGCGCCTGCTGGGCCTGCTCGGCGAGATGGTCCCCACCGCCGTGAACATCGCCCCGGTCGCCCCCGAGGTCTACGAGAAGGTGGGACCGTATCTCACGCTCGCCGAGGACCTTGGCAAGATGGTCGCGCAGGTGGCGCACGGCGGCGTCGAGGCCATCGACATCCTGACCGTGGGCGGCCTGGCCGACGTCGACACCAAGATCCTAACCACGGCCGTGCTCAAGGGCATGCTCACCGTCGTGGGGGCCGACTCGGTCAATTTCGTGAACGCCGACTACTTCGCCGAGCAGCGCGGGATCACCGTGAGCGAGACGAAGCGTTTCGAGACGCACGACTACGTGAGCATGGTCATCGTGCGCGCGACCACTCCGGGCGAGCCCGTCGAGGTCGCCGCCGCGCTCGTGGGCAAGAAGAACGAGCCCCGCATCGTGTCCCTGTTCGGCTACGA
>JBAXES010000075.1:0-11149 GCA_037140315.1 Chloroflexales bacterium | reverse complement strand
AAAGAGAACCGGGCCTTGCGTGTCCGCCTGGCCGAGGCCGAGCGGGCCCTGGCGGCCATGCACAGCGCCGTGCAGCAGCACGCAGAGGAGTTACGACTCGCACAGGCGCACGAGCACGAGCTACGCACGCTGCACCAGATCTCCGAGCTGGCTCTGCGTGAGCAGCCGCTGCCCACGCAGCTCGATGAGGCGGTGCAGCTGGTGAGCGCCAGCACCGGCTTTCCGATTGTGGCCATTGAATATTATGACGAGGCGCAGCAGCTGATGACGTTTGCCGCAGCGACGGGAATGCCTACGACCCCGACGTCCCTGCGTGTCCCTGTGGCCGAAACGCTCTCCGGCCTCGTCGCCCGCAGCGGCCAGCCGCTGATTGAGCGCACGGCGCAGGGCCGACCGGAATATGCGGCGGCGGCGCTGCGCCAGCTCGGCGTGCAGACCTTTGTCTGTGTGCCGATGATCGTCCACGCGCGGGTTATCGGCACGCTGGCGCTGGCCCACCCCGACGCGGTGCCCGTCGCGCCCCAGCGCCTGCCCTGGATGGGCAGCCTGGCGAACATCATCGCCGTCATGGTGGATCGGGCGCACGCCACGGCGGAAGTCCAGGCGGCGGTGCGGCAGCTGCACGCCATCCTCGACAAGCTTGTGGCTGGGGTGCTGCTGATAGATAGCGCTGGCCGCTGCACCTACGCCAATGGGCGCGCCGCTCGCATGTTCGGGCGCACCCCCGCCGAGGTGATCGGGCACTCCATCAGCGACCTGCTGCCGCCCGAGGTTGCCCAGACCTACCTGGAGCGCAATCGCCACTTCATTGCCACGCAGGGCTTTGCGGAGTATGAGGACACGTTCACGCTCCCGGTGGGGACGCGTACCTTCTTCATTGTCGATCAGGTGCTGACCAACGCGCAGGGCGAAGGCGAGGCGCTGCTGACCAGCTCGATTGACATCACCGAGCGCAAGCGCACCGAGGCTGCGCTCCAAGTGGCATTGACGAAGTACCGCACCCTGTTCGACGCCTTTCCCTTGGGGATTACCGTCTCGGATGCCACAGGCAAGATTGTCGAAACGAACACCATGGCTGAGCGCCTGCTGGGCCTTGGGCGCGCGGAGCAGCGCCAGCGTGCGATTGATGGCATCGAGTGGCAGATCGTGCGTCCCGATGGCACACCGATGCCGGCCGAGGAGTATGCCAGCGTGCGGGCGCTCAGGGAACAATGCCTGGTAGAGAATGTCGAGATGGGCATCAGGATCCCACGTGGGGCGACAACCTGGATTAACGTGACGGCCGCGCCCCTGCCCCTGGACGACTATAGCGTGGTCATCGCCTACAGCGACATCACTGCGCGCGTGCGCGCCGAAGCCGCGCTGCGCGAGAGCCAGCAGAATCTCGAGTCCCTGATTGAGAATACCGATGGCAGCATCTGGTCGGTGGACACCCAGTATCGGCTGATCGTAGGCAACCGTCTGTATCACCGCAACATCAGCGCGGTGCTCGGGCGGAGCCTGGCCTCAGGTGAAAGTGTGCTCGTGCCAGCGTTTCCGCAGGCGATCCTGGATGAATGGCACACCTACTATGACCGCGCCATACACGATGGGCCGTTCACCGTGGAGGCATCGACACGGTTTACCGCAACGCCACATACGACAGAGTATCGGCTGAGTCCGATCACCAGTGCGACCGGGCTGGTTATGGGGGTCACGGTCTTTGGCCGCGACATCACCGCGCGTAAGCAGGCCGAGGCCGACCTGCGCGCCCTGCTCCACGAGAAAGAGGTGCTGCTCAAGGAGATCCACCACCGGGTCAAGAATAACCTGCAGGTGGTGGTAAGCCTGCTGCGGCTCCAGAGCCGGCAGGTCACCGATACACAGGCGGTGGCGGCGCTGCGTGACAGTCGCCAGCGCGTCGAGGTGATGGCCCTCGTCCACGAGCTGCTCTACCGCACCGGCGACCTGGCCGCAATAGACGCCGCACTCTATTTCCGGCAGCTCGGCACTCGGATCACCCAGGTCTATGCGGCGACGACCGACAACATCACGCTGTCGGTGGTCGCCGAGGGGATCGGGCTGAGCCTGAACCAGGCCGTGCCATGCGGGCTGATCGTCAGCGAGCTCATTGCGAACAGCCTGAAGTATGCCTTCCCGGAAGGGCAGCCCGGCGTGATCGGGGTCGATCTGCGTGCCACCAGCCCCGAGCGGCTCACGCTGACCGTCTGGGATACCGGGGTCGGGATCATTCCCGGCGCCGATGAGACTCGGCCCCAGTCACTGGGGATGACCCTTGTCCACGACCTGGTGCGCCAGCTGCGCGGCACCGCCGTGATTGCGAGCGGCCCGGGCGTCACCGTGACGATCACCTTCCCGCTGGACGTGGCGTCGTCCCAGGCAGCGACCACACCCTGATCGATCCGTGATGCTAATCGCTTGGCTTGATGCATATAGGGGTAGCCGATCCGCACTCGTGATGCCCGTAACAGATTTGTCTTTGCCGCGTGCTACCATGAGCGTGATAGCGCACCTCCATCGACGTGGTCTTGTAGCGACGCAATCAGAGCGCCCCCCCACATGGCCGCCACATGCTGGCGCAGCATCACCCTCGCTGGCCTCGATAGCGCCGACCAGGTGCTGCTGGTGTTGGCCCCCGAGATCGCCTCGGTGCGCGCCGCCGCCTGTGCGCTCAATGTCTTTGAGAAGCTCGACTATCCGACCGAGAGGATGACGCTGCTGCTCAACACCACCGTTGAGCAGGGCGGCCTGGCCCGCAAAGATATCGAGATGACATTGCACCGACCGACCGATCATGCAGGCCCTGCCCTACGCGGGCGAGCTCTATGTGAGCGCGCTCAACCGTGGCGTCCCTCCCGTCCTTGAGCTGGCGACCAAGCCGCTCGGCACGATCCTGGAGCGCTGGGCCTCCCAGCTCAGCACGGAGTCCCAGCGCACCAAACGACCAGCTGCGCCGACCCCCGCGTGGCTCCGGGTGACCCACACGGCACAGGCGCGTAAGGCGTAGGAGCGGACGACGTCGATCACGCGTCTGCGGTGTCGGGCGCTCGTAAGGATTACATCATGCCCACCCCTCCTCCCCCCATCACCGATGAGTCCGGGCGGCAGGCGGCGCTCAACCGCTATCAGATCCTCGACACCCCGCCTGAGGCGGCGTTCGATGAGATCGCCCGCCTCGCCGCCGAGATCTGCGGCACGCCGAGCGCCATGGTCAGCCTCGTCGATACGCAGCGCCAGTGGTTTAAGGCGCGGGTTGGGGTCGATGCTCAGCAGACGCCGCGCGAGGTCGCCTTCTGCGCCCACGGGATTGCGAACCCCGGTGATCTGCTAGTGGTGCCCGATGCGTGGCTCGACCCGCGCTTTGCCGACAATCCCCTCGTGACCGATACGCCATATGTCCGCTTCTACGCGGGCGCGCCGCTCGTCACCCCCGATGGCTACGCCGTCGGCATGCTCTGTGTGACCGACACTGTGCCGCACGAGATCAGCCCGCTCCAGCGCCACGCGCTTGAGGTGCTCGGCCACCAGGTGGTGATGCAGCTAGAGCTGCGCCGCCGGATCCATGAGCTTGAGGGTGCGGTCGCGTCCCGCGCCGCCAGCGAGCGCTATGCGCAACAGCTCGTGGACGAGTTCGTGGACGAGTTGCAGAGCCATGCCCGCACGATGGCCCTGTTTGACGAGGTGCGCAGCGTCACCGCGCACAACCTCGATCTCGCCACCGCCATGCGCTCCATGGTCGACTCCAGCGCAGCTGCGTTGGACTACACCTCGATGAGCCTCTACCTGCGCAGCGGCGACGCGCTTGTCCTCTATCACCAGGTTGGCGACACGCAGATCGCACCGGTTATCCCCCTCAGCGCGGGGGTGATCGGGCGGGTCGCGCGCACCGGCATCGCCGCCCTGATCACGGACATCCGCGCCGACCCCGATGTCATCTTGGACAACCCTGCGATTGTGGCCGAGGTGTGCGTCCCGGTGTGCGTGCGTGATCTGGTTGTTGGCGTGCTGAATGTCGAGAGCGCGCAGCCCAACACCCTCGGGGTAGCCGACCGCGATCTCCTGCTCACCCTCAGCGGATACCTCGCGATGCTGATCGAGCGCGACCAGCTCTACGCCGAGCAGCAGCGCACGGTGCGCGAGACCCTGCTGCTGAACCGGGTGATCGCCGCCGCCTCCGCCGCCCAGGATGTGACCACGGTACTCAATGTCGTCTGTCGCGAGCTGGCTGACGCGTTCAATGTGCCGCAGGCGGCCTGCGCCCTCCTCGATGAGGATGCGTTGCATCTGACCGTGGTGAGCGAGTACTGCGCGCCGGGGCGGCCCTCGGGCCTCGGCGCGGTGATCCTGGTGGCCGGCAACCCGCTGACCAAGGCGGTGCTCGCCACCCACGCCCCCGTCCAGATCGGCGATGTGCATGCCGACGTTCGCGCCACCGTCACCAGCGAGCTGTACGCGATGCGCGGCACGGCGGCCACCCTGCTGGTGCCGCTGCTCATCCACGAGGAGGTGGTCGGCACCATCGGCATCGACTCGCTCGTCCCGCGGGTCTTCACGGTGGAGGAGATCGCCCTCGCCCAGGCGGTCGCCTGGTCGGCTGGCCAGGCGTTGGCCAACGTCCAGCTCACCACGGCGCTCCAGCAAGAGCTGGCCGAGCGCGCGCGCGCCCACGCCGAGCTGGTGCAGGCCAAGGAGGCGGCCGAGGCGTCTACCCGCGCCAAGTCCGACTTCCTGGCCACCATGAGCCACGAGATCCGCACGCCCATGAACGCGGTGATCGGTATGACCGGGCTGCTGCTTGACACGGCCCTCGGCCCCGATCAGCATGAGTATGTCGAGACCATCCGCAACAGTAGCGACGCGCTGCTGACGATCATCAATGACATCCTGGACTTCTCGAAGATCGAGTCGGGGAAGTTCGAGCTGGAGCAGCAGCCCTTTGATCTGCGCGACTGCCTGGAGAGCGCGATCGATCTGGTCGCGGCGCGCGCGGCCGAGAAGCAGCTCGACCTGGCCTACATGATCGCGCAGCATGTGCCCCACGCCCTGCTGGGCGACGTGACCCGGGTGCGCCAGGTGCTGGTGAACTTGCTCACGAACGCGGTCAAGTTTACCCCCGCCGGCGAGGTGGTCGTGGTGATCGACGCCAAGCGTACGCCCGGCGATCTGGTTGAGCTGCACGTCGCCGTGCGCGACAGCGGGATCGGCATCCCCGCCGACCGTATGGATCGGCTCTTCCAGGCCTTCAGCCAGGTGGACGCATCGACGACGCGCCAGTACGGCGGCACCGGGCTGGGCCTGGCGATTAGCTGGCGGCTCTGCGCCCTGATGGGCGGGCGCATGTGGGTGGAGAGCCAGGTGGGCCTGGGCACCACCTTCCACTTCACGATCGTCGCGCCGGGCACCTCCATGCTCGCCCGGATCAACCTCGACGGAGCGGTGCCGGAGCTGGCGGGGAAGCGGCTGCTGGTGGTCGATGACAACGCGACGAACCGGCGCATCCTCACACTCCAGGCCGAGGCGTGGGGGATGCAGGTGCATGCCTGCGTCTCGGGGGCTGAGGCCCTTGCCCTGCTTTTCCAGGGGGCCAGGTTCGACGTGGCGATCCTGGATATGCAGATGCCGGAGATGGATGGCGCGCAGCTGGCCAAGGCGATCCGCGCTCGCCCGAGCACCCGAGCGCTGCCGCTGGTGCTGCTCACCTCGCTCGGGCGGCGGGCGGAGGATATGGCCCACGGCACCTTCGTCGCCAGCCTGATGAAGCCGATCAAGGCAACCCAGCTCTACGAGGTGCTGCTGAACGTCCTTGGGGTGACGGCAGGGCACCAGCCCGCGCGCCCCCAGAGCACCGCCTTCGATGTGACGCTCGCCGAGCGGCTGCCCCTGCGCATCCTGCTCGCCGAGGACAACGTGGTCAACCAGAAGGTCGCCACCAAGACCCTGGCCAAGCTGGGCTACCGGGCCGATGTGGCGGCCAACGGGCTGGAGGTGCTCGACGCCCTTGCCCGCCAGCCCTACGATGTGGTGCTGATGGATGTGCAGATGCCCGAGCTGGATGGGCTCGGGGCGTCGCGGCGCATCCGCGACGAGGTGCCGCCGTCCCGCCAGCCGCGGATCATCGCCATGACCGCCAACGCGATGCAGAGCGACCGGGCGCTGTGTATCGCGGCGGGGATGGACGACTACATCAGCAAGCCGGTGCGCATCGAGGAGCTGGTGGCCGCGCTTGAGCGTGGTTCGGCGCAAGATCTTGCGCCAGAACAGACGTTGATGTCGATGGGCGCAGTGGATATCACGGTGCTGGAGGAGATCCGGACCAACCTCGGCGATGGCAGCCCGGAGATTGTCGTCGAGATCATCGACCTGTTCCTCGATGATCTGCCCCTCCAGCTCGCAGCATTGCGCGAGGGCGTCGCCGAAGGGGCGGCCTCCGTGATCCAGCGGATCACCCACACGATCAAGGCAAGCGCGGCGACGATTGGCGCACACGCCCTGGCGACACAGTGTGAGGAGCTCGAGTCGCTGACCCACATGGGCGACCTGCACGAAGCCAGCACGCGCATCCAACAGATCGCGCGTGCCTGCGCCGAGGTCACGGCAGATCTGGCCACCATCCGACCGCGCTTCGCCGTACGCTAAGGGATACCCATCACGATGCCGGGCATGGGCGACCATCTCGCTTGCACTCACCGCGGAGACAACTGCCGTTCCAATGCCGTAGCGCCGATACATCACCGGAGCGCGGAGCTGCGCCGCTTCCGCAGGCAGGTGCAGGCGTCGGTCGTGGCGCAGCACCTTGCCGAGCAGCTGCCCGCGAGCCTGCGGGCAAAACGGAACCCCAGCTATCTAGCGGTCTATGCCGACTTCTTCTTCGCCGTCGCGCAGCGCCGCGATATTGACAGCGGGCTGAAGGCGCTGCTCGACGCGCTGTGTGCGCCGCTCGGACTCAACGATAACCGCGTGAGTGAGGGTGCTCACCAGCTCGAATGGCTGCGGCATGGTTGCGGGGCGGTACCGAAACAGCACATCGTCCTGGGCCGGGATGGTCACCGGCCCCAGGCCGCCCTCTGCAAAGGGTTGGGCGCAATACCGCGACCGCGTGAGGGTTCCATCCCGCAGGCGGCCCCACGACGCCAGAACGCGTTGGCGCGCAGCGCGCTGGTGTGACTGTATTTCACCTGACTGAGTCGGGGGATTCCGGACACAGAATACCCGACTCGCCCTGCTATACACCTTGCCCCGCCTGTGCTACGCTGAGTCTCTATCTCCCACTGCCATCGCATTATTTCCGCTTCTCCGCGTACGCTGTGCCGACTCCCCCCCGGCATGGCGTGTAACGAGACGCAGCCTCCTGCGAGGTGCCCGCGCCGCCCCCCCCGGCAGAGCACTGTGCAGGAGGCCACCTATAGCGAGCTTGTGCCGTCCCCAGCACCCAGCATTCCACATCACGATAAACGGAGACCACGCAGATGACCATTGCGAAGACGCGCAAAGAGACGCCCATCCGTGGCGAGGACATCCCGCGCTGGCTCATCTTCACCAGCTTCTGGGGAGCCATCTCGTACATGCTCACGTTCGTCAGCCTGCTTATGGGCAGCCGACGCGCCCCGGCCCAGATCAACCGAGCGACCCTTGGGCTGGGCTTTCTTCTACACACCACAAGCTTCATGGCCGGCGGCTCGCTGATGGTGGCCGCCGTCTCGATCATCCGCAGCAAGAGCAGCACTGCGATCGCGCAGGAGGATATCCGGAGCGGGCAGCTCGGTCGCTCAATCATCCATCTGGGCGGCGTCGGGGCGCTGGGCTCCGTGGTGCCCTTCACGCTGGCGCTCGGAAGCATCAAGCTTGCGCGCACGATCACCGGCCAGCCAGCCTTCGACGAGGCGGATGGTCAAAACTGGCCGCTCGCGATCAGCACGATGGCTGCCGCAAGCGGCATGCTCTCGCTGGCCGTTAGCAGGATTACGGCTTGGGTGGCTCAGGACGCGCGGAGCGCGTAGCGCTGCTCCACGATCCACGCCCGCATCAGGAAGAGGGCGCTGCGATACCGCCAATGGAATCAACCGCACCTATACCGGAGCCAGCTGGCCACCACGACAGCGATCCGCCGCTGCCTGCCTGGGTGCAGCCTTCGCCTGCGGCGAAGCACGCCGCCGAGCCGGCGAAAGCGGCGCTTCAGGCCGCGCTGCAGACGATCACCACGCCCGCGCAGGCCGACCAGGTTGCGGCGACCGCCATTGCGGCCACCGCTGGCACATCCGAGCAGCAGGTGCGCGCGCAGGCTGACCGCGCACCACATCCAGCGCCTACTCCCATGGAGCCGGCCCCGGCCGCCCTCATCGATGCGGCCCAGCGCGTCGCCACCAGCGCGGGTGAGCCGCGCGAAGCCCTTGAGCAGGCACTCCAGGCGGCGACCAACCCAGAGCAGGTCGGGGCGGTCGCCGCGACGAACCGCGCGCCCCTCGACCTCCTGCGTAGCGCATTTATCGCGCGCATGAATCCCTATCAGGCGCTCGATGCCCGCCTATTCTTGGCCATCAACCATCTGCCGCACACCGCATTGACCAACCGCCTCATGGATGGCGTGACGACGGTGATGACTGGGGGCCTTGGCTGGCTCGTGGGCCTCCTGGTTGGGGCCGCCTTGGGCAAGCAGCGCGCCCGGCAGACGCTGGCGCAGGTCGTGCCGCCGCTCTGGTTCGCCATCCTCATGGTCGAGTACCCGATCAAATACTTCTTCCGGCGCCGGCGGCCATTTGTGGACATTGTGCAGGCGATCGCGGTCGGCAAGAAGCCGGGCACCTACGCGTTCCCCTCCGGCCATGCGGCGGCCGCCTTCGCGGGGGCCTGGCTGCTGCGATACCACTACCCGACACGCACGGCGCTCTGGTATGCCATCGCGTCCCTAGTTGGCTTCTCGCGGATCTACCTGGGCGCGCACTACCCCGGCGATGTGCTGAGCGGCGCGCTGGTCGGCACCGTGATCGCCGAGGCGACGCGCAGGGTGATCGCGCAGGGGGAAGCGAGCGCAACTCATCAATGAAGGCAATCGAGCCACCACAAGGAACAAACCCAATGACCGCCGACAAGCAGGCCCACGCGACCAGGCGCGAGGCGCTCGCCCAGGCGCAGCGCAAGCAGCGCAAGCAGCTGAAGAAGGCCGAGGCCGCACGCGCCCAGCTCGACGCGGCGACGCAGAAGCTCGGCACGCTTGAGGCGGAGATCACCCTGCTGGTTCAGGCGGACCATGCCGCGAGCCTCCCGTTGTCTGAGCAGCAGGCAGCGCAGGTGCCGAATCTCCGCCGGGCCCTGCTGATCTTTAACCCGAAGGCGAAGGGCGCGATCGACGGAACCTATGAGCCCGCGCAGATCGTCGACTGCCTGCGCAGCTATGGGATCGCGGGCGAGCTGGCCGCGAAGACCTCGGGGAAATCCGCGCGCAAGCTGGCGAAGGCGGCGGTGCAGCAGGGCATCGGGCTGGTGATCGTGGCCGGCGGCGACGGCACCATCGAAGCGGTGGCCGGGCAGCTGATCGGCAGCGAGACGACCCTCGGGATCATCCCGCTGGGTACGATGAACAACCTCGCCCGCTCGCTGGGCGTCCCGCTGAACCTCGATGCCGCCTGCGCGCTGATGCACACGGGCATCAGCCGGCACATCGACGTTGGCCGGGTCATCACCGCCGACAACCCCAACGGGGCCTACTTCCTAGAAATGGCCGGGGTCGGCCTGAGCGCGCACGCGCTGAACTTTGGGGAAGGCTTCATGAAGGGCCAGTGGGTCAAGCTGCTTGAGGCGTTGGGCAACGCCTTCGCCTCCACCATTGATACGGTCTCGATTGCCTACGACGATGACGCGCCGTTTCAGGTGCAGACGCACGTGGTGACGATTGTGAACGCGCCGCTGTTCGCCGGGAATATGTTTATTGGGCCTGATGCCAAGATGGACGACGGCGTGCTCGATGTCGCGCTTTATGGCGGCATGAGCAAGATCGACCTAGAGCACCACTTTCGCACCATCGCCGCCGGCAAGCGGGTGGATGACCCGCGGATCACCTTCCGGCGGGTGCGGCGCATCCGCGTGAGCAGCAGCGCGGCCCTCGCCGCGAACGCGGATCTCGACGTGTTCCCTCCTCAGCTCATCTGGGACATCTCGATCGTACCCGGCGCGCTCTCCGTGATCGTCGGGAATGGGGTCGGCCTCACGCTCCCGTTCGAGAGCGCGAGTATTGTCCCGCCGCTCACTGGCCCGCAGCCGGTGCTGGCCACGGCCAACGGGCTGGTCGGGTGAGGGATACCTACGCGATATGGTGTCGCGTCGGTATCCCTCACGCTGTCAGAGATACTCCTGACGCCGCTTGGGGAGTTTGTCGGCTACCGGCGCTGGCGCGCGGCCGCTATACTCAACCATATAAGCCACTACTCCATATCGCACCGCGCCGGATCGCGAGCACAATGCGGCGCAGCGCGACGGAAACCTGAACGTAGTCAACAGCGTGAGTAGCGATGACATCGACGATGACACGGTCTATCTCACGCTCAGTAAGCACGAGGTCGAGACGCTCCCGTCGCTCGCCGTGAATCGGCACGCGCAGTAGACGCAGCCTGTGAAGACATCGACACCACCACCCCCAAGCCACTATCCGAGTCGGCTGAGACACATCAGCGCTTCAGCCGGCTGCGTCGGCTAATTGGCGATCCGCAGCGGCGTCAGCGACTGATCTTCGGGTTCAGCCTGCTCAGCTTCGCCATTGTGAGCCTGCTGGCCTACCTCGTGGATCAGTTCCCAGTCTCGCCCTTCGACCTGGCCCCAACCCGCGCGTTGCAGGCGATCAGCAACACGCGCTTCCTCCAATTCATGGTCCTCGTCTCGCTTTTGGGCTCCATGCCCTGGTCCGCCATCACCGTTGCGGTTGGCGTGCTGCTGGTCAGCGTGCTGCTCGGCTGGAAAGATGGGGGCTACCTCCTGCTCCTGACGGCGGTGCAGGCCGTGGCAAACCAGCTGATCAAGCGGGCGGTCGGACGCCCGCGCCCGCTCAGTACGCTGGTCGACGTCTTCATGCCCGTGGCGGGGAACTCCTTCCCCAGCGGGCATGTCATGTTCTACACCGTCTTCTTTGGCTTTCTGCTCTTTCTCGCCCTGACGCGGCTGC
>JBAXES010000074.1:0-11210 GCA_037140315.1 Chloroflexales bacterium | reverse complement strand
GGGGAGGGCCACGGCGAACGCGGTCGCCTTGAGATCCTGGGCCTTCTGGGCGGCGCGGGCGGCAGCCTGGCGCACCGTCTCGGCAGACAGCGCCCCGGCCTTGCCGAGGCCGATCAGGAGCAGGCGGCGCGGGGCGACGGCGCCGCGCGGGTAGATCAGCAGCGACTGCTTGGCCCGGCCGCAAAAGTCGTCGGGCTCCAGCAGCCCGGCCACGGACTCGGGCAGCGGGGAGTCCTCAATCAGCGCCAGCACCGCAAGGTCGGCGGGCTCGCGCAGCACGTCTCCAACACGAACCGTGATCTGCATGGCGTTTCCTTCGCACAAACTGAGCGACAGATGGGGGCTTGCGGTGCCGCAGGGCCGTGGCGCGCCCCGCGAGAGGTGCGGCGGGTAGGGCAACGATCGAGGCACGACGGCGCTGTCGCTACCGTATATTCTACGCCGCGCCCATGGGAACGTCAAACGAGACCCGGTGATAGCGTGCAGGACTGCATCAGCCGCGATCTCCGTATATCTACGGAGATGACTCTCCGTAGATATACGTGGCACTTATGCTCACTTTGGCAGCTCGCACCTCATTATTTGCGCAATACATGATAGGTGGCTCTACGAAGTGACGCCCCTACCAAACCATGTTATCCTTAGCTAGGGGATTCTTCAACTCTTCTACATTATGTCACGTGAGCTGCACGCACCCTGATTGTGCAGGGGAACTCTAGCGCCGCGTCCCAACACACGTACTCCCCAAGCTCCCGACCATTACCGTCTTCGCATAACACCCCATGTGAAGCAAGCGACACCCCCGCTTGACTCTATTCGTATTCCCTTCGGTAGCGCTCCGGTTGTGTTTTGGATCGTGATGCTCGCTGTCACGGTGCAGGTTGAGGTTCGCTGCCTGGTGAATAAGGTCGCGGATACGATGTCGACCAGTTGCCCATGCAGCCGCAGCTCATAAACGGAGCGCAGAGATGTGCGATCAGCACGTGCGCTTGCTGACGAGACACGACCCGATGGCGTTGATTGGGGGCGAGCATCGGGCAGTGACAGAGCAAGATATGTGAGATACAAGCTGGTGAACCACAAGAGTTGAGATCGTAGGGTCAGTACATCAATCACAGGAGGGGGAGCATGCACAAGTATCGTCGACGACATCGGGTTTGGACTGGAATTCTGACCTTTCTAAGCCTGACAGCCGTACTCTTGATTGTCTGCGCCGGTCTCGTGATGCCTGCCAGCGCTGCGCCAAATGCCCAGGGGGGCCAAGGAGGATCGCGGCGCGGCGGCCAGCAGGGCCGCGGTCGTCATGATGTTAATCCTGGGCCAGTTAGTGAATCACATCAGCCAGCGAGGTCGCCGCATCAGCCAAGCGTGTCGCTCACGGGCAATCCGGTCGATCCGGCAATGGTCGGCACACATGCCGTCGACCCAATCGACTTGAAGGTGCTGGTCATCTCTGCTGATGGGAATGAGTCCAACCTCCCGCTGATCACCGCCTCGCTCAACCAGATCGGCGTGCCATACACCGTCTACCAGGTGATCAACCCGAAGACCGGCGTAAAAACGCCACTGACTGCGAGCATGCTGTGGGATGGCGCGCTGCATGGCTACTATCAGGGTGTCATTCTCACCACTGACAGCCTGGTCTACTACCAAGCCAGCACCAATAGCTACCCTAGCGCATTCACCGCCACCGACTGGCAAACGCTTTGGACGTATGAGTCGACGTTCAAGATTCGCCAGGTCACGCTTAACACAACCGGCTTCGGGCCTGAGTCGTTTGGCCTCACGTGGCCGGCGTGGAACGATACGCAGCGACGCCTGACGTGGAGTCAGACCGCCGCCACGCCCGTCAATGGCACACTGACCGCCGCTGGGCAGGCGCAGCTCACGTATCTGAAACCGGCGATCACCATCCCAATCGCAAACGCGGACACCGTCCTTGCAACGCCTGGCACCGGGGTTAGTACGCTGGTGACCACGACCGGCGGGTATGCGCTGCTCTCCAGCTATACCAACCCGACTGATGGTCGTCAGAATCTGGCGTTCACTGCTGACGGCGCGCCGTATCTGATTCACTCGCTGGTGCTGGCATATGGCGTGATCAACTGGGTCAACAACGGGCGATTCCTGGGCGAGCGTCATGTCTACCTCACTCCCCAGCCCGACGATATCGGTATCGACGACGATGTTTGGAACACCCAGGCGCTGACCGACACGACCGGCCTGACCATCCGCATGACAGGGGGCGATTACAACGCAGCCCTCACCTGGCTGAGCGGGGTTCAGGCGAATCCCAACACGAGCCAGATCACGATTGAGTGGCCTTTTGTCGGCAGCGGATTCTCCAGCACCGCGTACCCTGGTGATACGCTGACACCGGCGGCACTGGCAAGCTCCAGTCGGTTCAAATGGATCAACCACACCTGGACGCACCAGAATGTAGATGGGATCTCCGCCTCGCTAATCAGGAGCGAGCTGACCCTGAACAACACCTGGGCGACCAACACGGCCAAGTTCGCGCTCAATTCCAACTACTACAAGGATGCGATGGTCCAGCCAGATATCTCGGGGCTGTACTATTCGACCTTCTTCCAGGCGGCTTACGGCTACGGCATTCGCTACATTATCTCGGATGGGTCGCGCAAGCCGCCGCAGTTCACAGATAACTGGGATAACCCCAGCCCGAACGCCGGCTACTACCGCGGGACGGCGCTGCTGAACTCGCAGTCGCCGATCAACCCACCGCCCAGCATTCTGGTCATCCCGCGCCACGCCTCGAACCTGTTCTACAACCTCTACACGCCCGAGCAGTGGGTGTCCGAGTACAACTGCTACTTCAGCTATGCACACATGGAGCCGGGGTCAATCTGCGCAAAGAGCCTATGGAAGTACTGGCCTAGCGATCTGACCTACAACCAGATCATCGATCAGGAGTCGAGCATCGTACTGCAGTATCTCCTCAAAGGAGACATGGACCCGATCATGTTCCACCAGCCCAACATGGTCCAGTATGCCCCGGGCAAGACCCTCTTGGGCGACCTGATCAACACGACGTTGCAGAAGTACAACAGCTTGGTGAACTTGCCCGTCCTAACCCCCGGCCAGCATAATCTGGGCGTCAAGATGAGCAATCGTATGGCCTATAACGCCTCGGGCGTAACCGCCCAGATGATCCCGTGCGGCACCGCTGGTGCCACGCCGAGCATCACAGTGAAGGCGACCAAACCGGCGCTCATCCCGCTGACCGGCGTTGCGTTCGGCACCAACAAAGAGGTGTACGGCGGGCAAAACATCTCCTACATTAACCTGGCCGCCAATCAGTCGGCCACGATCCCGATTACATGCCCATAGCAGGCGGGTTCGGGTCGGTTGGCCGTAGGCCGTAGAAGACCATGGATCACCTGTAGTTGGCATTATCCTGATGCAGTGCAATTGCCTGAACCGTAACGTACGCTGAAGCCTTGTCCGAGGGCTATTCCTGATGGTGACAGCGAGTGAGGTTTGACGGACGTCGGACTGGAGGCTCGAAGACCCTATGCATATTCTGCTCATCAATGAGGGGACATACCCATTCCACTGGGGTGGTGTGAGCACCTGGTGTCATCTGCTCATTCGCGACCTCCCAGATGTCGAGTTCACACTCTTCAGTCTGATCGCTGATCCCCGGTACGAGCCGCAGTTCACCTTACCAAGCAATGTTGTTCATTTCCGTACCATCCCGCTCTGGGGTATCTGCGAGATGCTTGAGTTCCGGCCAGAGCTGACGCTGGCGATGCTAAATCAGCGCCGCCGCCAGAACACGCCAGACATTGTAGCGCGTGAATTCATCCCGATCTTTCGCGAGTTTCTCTGTGCGCTCTTTACTAGCGACGCAGATCCCGATCAGCTGGGGCAGATCATCCATCAGATGTATCGTTTCTTCCAGGCCTACGACTTCGATACCACGATGCGATGTCAGGCGACATGGGATTGTTTTACGGCGGCGGCACACGATTACTTCCCGCAAACGGCGGCCCAGCATGGCTACCCCGCCGCCACATATACGCTCTGGGATGTTACCCAGGGCCTACAGTGGCTCTATCACTGGCTCTTCCCGCTGGCAAGCCCGCTACCGGAGACCGATATCGTGCATGCATCCTCCGTCGGGATCTGCACCATGATCGCCGTAGTGGCCAAGCTTGAATATGGCGCGGCCTATATGCTGTCTGAACACGGCATCTATCTGCGCGAGCGCTATCTGGCGGAGGCGACATCCTCCAACTGCCTGTTCCTCAAGCTGTTCAGCCTGCGCTTCGCGCGGCGCATGTCGCAGCTGAGCTATGCGCTGGCAGACCAGATCTCGCCCTGCTGCGACTACAACCAGCGCTGGGAGCTACGCAATGGGGCCACCCCTGATCGGCTTCAGACAATCTACTATGGTGCCGACTCCGGACAGTTTGTGCCGGGTGGCAAGCCTGTTGGCGAGCCGCCAGTCGTCGTCTGGGTAGGTCGGATCAACCCGCTCAAGGACGTCATCACCTTGCTGAAAGCGGCGGCGTTGGTCAAGGAGACCCGGCCCGACATTGAGTTCCGGCTTTTTGGCAGCGCTGCGCCCGAGGATGCCCCCTACCACGCAGAATGCCTGGCGCTGCGAACTGAGCTAGGTCTGGATGACACGGTCATATTCGCGGGGTACGCCTCGAATACGGCCACCGCCTACAACCAGGGCGACGTGGTTGTCTTATGCAGCATCTCCGAGGGCTTCCCGTTTGCCATCCTGGAAGCGATGCTGTGTGGGAAGCCGGTGGTGGCGACCGCCGTGGGTGGAGTGCCAGAGCAGATCGAGGGATGCGGGATCGCCGTTGAGCCGCGCAGCCCGCAGGAGTTGGCCGCTGCGATTACGACGCTCATGAACGACCCGGCGTACTGCGCCGCCTTGGGGCGCGCCGCGCGTGAAAGGGCGGCTCAGGAATTCACCGTCCACCAGTCCGCAGAGGCGTACCGACTAAGCTACCAGCAGCTCTTTCGGCAGCATACGGCACTGGTGGCAGCGGCCATGCAGGGCGCGGAGGGAGTGGCCGACGCGAGCGAGATGATCGCCTCCACTGCTGCCAGCGTGGATGAGCCGGAGCTGCTGGCGATGGAGGTGGGTTCAAATATCAATGCGATAGACATATCCCGCGCCGCCACGCCCCCCCCCCTACCACCGACAGGCGCTATCGATCAGTCGGGGAGCACAGCCGCCGGAATTATGTCCGAAATGAGCCGATCATATGGGTGCCACCAGATGCGGCTGCGGTTAGCGCGCTGGCAGACGAGGTGCTCCGGCGCGACTCGCATCCGATCGACTACCTCGAGATCACGGCGGTGCTTGAGTCGATCGGGATCACTGATCAGATTGCGATCCAGCGCTATGGCTCGCCAGACACCTTCGCCCTGGCCGAGAATGTGCTAGAGCACATCCGAGCTGACCACCTCCCGCCACAGACCGATGAGCCGAAGCACCTGCCCGAGCCGCGGACACCCTTCATGCACGTGCTACAGGATTACGCGAGAGGGCCGATCTCGCTCGTCTCGAATCTGCTGCTGCTGATCATCATCAGCGTATACGCGCAGCTCGGTCAGTGGGGCGAGCATCAGGTGCTGGCCCTGAGTATGGGCATGACGGCCGGCATGCTCTGCAGCAATGGATTTGTGCAGGCGGTCATGCGGCGCGCCTCGCTCTCACTCAGCCTCGGTAGCCCACAAGCGGCAGGCCGGTTTCTGCGTATGAGTCTGATGCTCGCCGGCGGGATCCTCAGCGGAGTGGCCCTGCTGGCACTCCTTGTGATCAGCTGGACAGGCCTGCTGACACTTCAGGAGCTGATGATCTTCGTCCTCGCGTTTCTCGCGCTCTCAGCGATCTGGTTGATGTCCAGCGTGCTCGCGCTGATCCGGGTGCCGGGCTGGCTTGGGCTCGGGCTGGCTGCCGGCCTGCTCGCAGGCTATGCGATCGATCGGCTCGCGGCACCCTTCTCTAGCCTGCACCTGGCGTCTGGCACTGCGGTTGGGTTCGTGACCACCATCGGCGTCATGTACTACCGCACGCACCCCCTCTTCAGTGCTTCGAGCAAAGGCCAGCAGATCTTCCTGCCGTCGATTGCCTACCTGATCCACGAGGCGCTGCCCTACTTTACGTATGGCTCGCTCTACATGCTGTTTATTCTGATCCCACATCTGCTTGGGTGGGTCGGCGCGCTTGGCCTAGGCCAGAGCCGCAGCATAGGGATCGCCGTTCTGGAAGCTGGACTGACCATATCATTACCGCCACTTGTGCTCGTAAGCGGAATCGCTGAGCGGACCATGCAGCGCTTCTGGCTACGGTCGCTGGCTATCCAGCGGACGACGCCCGGCCATGGGCCTGGGCAATTTGGCCAGGCGCTGATCAGCTTCTACTGGCGTCAGCTCCGTTTCTACCTGCTCGCTCTGGCGACGATCAGCGCCGTTGCCTACACGCTCTTCCAGCTTGCGCTGACCAGCAATCTCCTGTCGGGCTGGCTGGTGCTATCGAGCCTCAGCACCCTGGTGCTGGTGTTTCAGATCGGCCTCGCGATCTACTTTTTTCTAGGCTGGGGCTGGTTTAACTGCATGTTCAGCCTGACGCTGGGCCGACCGCAGATGGCAGTCCAGGCGGTGATTGTGGGGATCATGGTGACGGTGCTGGTTGGGGCGCCGCTGAGTGTGGGGGTGAATTTCAGCTACGCCGCCGTCGGCTTTCTCGTGGGAGCGCTGGCCTTTGCTGCCACGTCTACCAGACTCACATACCGGCTGTTACAGTCGTGCGCCTATCATTACTACGCTTCGCATTAGCAACAAGGGGGGGTCCTATGATGCGTGTGAATGGACATCGGACAGAGCATGGCCGGAACGGCGCCATAACGCTTGCGGACGCGAGCACAACGATCCTTGAGAAGATCGCAACGCGTCAGGCGGTTGTGTCGATTGTCGGCCTGGGCTACGTCGGGTTGCCGCTGATGGTGGCTTTTGCCGAGGCTGGGTTTAGAGTCGTCGGGATCGATGTCGATAAGCAGAAAGTGGCGGGCCTGAACGCGGGCCAGAGCCATGTGTCCGATGTGTCAGCGGAGCGCATCGCCGCACTGCTGGCCCCGCCCAATGGGATCCATCGGCAGCAGGTGCCCGCTAGCATCCTGAGTGACGACACCTTGATCGCAGCGAACGGTCATCGTGATGCGCCTGGCGTGGACGGCCACCGGCGTGTCGGCAGCTTATCGGCCACGACTGACTTTAGCATCATCTCCGAAGTTGACGCAGTGATCATCTGCGTCCCGACACCCTTGGGCACCACCAAAGACCCCGACATGTCATACATTGTTGCGGTGACCGACGAGATCGCGCACCACCTGCATCCCGGCATGCTTGTCGTGCTGGAGAGCACAACCTACCCCGGGACCACCGAAGAGCTGATCTTACCACGGCTGGAGCAGGCGCAGCCACAGCGGCACAAGTCGAGCAATGGGCACGCGGACTCGCTCGACAGCCGCTCGCCGATGGTGGTTGGGCGCGACTTCTTCCTCGCGTTCTCTCCCGAGCGCATCGACCCTGGCCGAACCGACTGGACGGTCTGTACCACGCCCAAGGTGATCGGCGGAGTCACGCCGACGTGTCTTAAGGTCTCTCAGGCGCTGTACGAATGCCCGATCGAGCGCGTTGTCCCGGTCTCACACCCTAAGACCGCAGAGATGGTCAAGCTGCTGGAGAACACCTTCCGCGCCGTCAACATTGGCCTGATCAACGAAGTGGCGCTCATGTGCGACCGGCTGGGGGTGGATGTGTGGGAAGTGATTGATGCCGCGAAGACAAAGCCATTCGGCTTCATGCCGTTCTACCCCGGCCCGGGGTTAGGCGGCCACTGCATCCCGATCGACCCGCAGTATCTGGCATGGAAGCTCAAGACCCTGAATTACAACGCCCGGTTCATCCAGCTGGCGGCCGAGATCAACTTCGGCATGCCACACTATGTGCTGAGCAAGATCACTGATGCGCTGAATTCGCAAGCCAAGGCCGTGAATGGCTCGCGTCTGCTTGTCCTGGGGGTCTCATACAAAGCCGACGTAGGTGACCTACGCGAGTCGCCCGCGCTGGATCTGCTGCATCTCCTGGGCGAGAAAGGCGCTGATATTGCCTATCACGATCCCTACGTGCCGCAACTGAACCTGGACGGCCAAACGATGAGATCGGTGACACTGGACGACACAGTCTTACAGCAGTCCGACTGTGTCGTCATCGCGGCTGCGCACACGAGCTACGATTGGGAGTGGGTGGTAGCGCATAGCCACCTGATTATGGACACGCGTAATGCCACTCGTCACGTCGCGGCGACACACGCCCGCATCGTACACCTGTAGTCGGCTTTGACTCCTTGAGAGAAGTATGGAGGTATTCTGTGCGCACATTCGAGCGATCAACGGGATCAAAGCACTACATCATCACCGGCGGCATGGGGTTCATCGGTAGCCATCTTGCCGAGGCGCTCCTCAGTCGTGGCAACCAGGTCACCATCATCGACAACCTGTCTACGGGCCGGTTTCAGAACATCAAGCACCTTGTTGATCGGCCCGGCTTTCAGTTCGTCGTCGACGACATCACCAGCGAGGTGGTGCTTGATCGTCTGTTCAGCGAGTGCGATATCATCTTTCACCTTGCGGCGGCGGTCGGCGTGAAGCTTGTGGTTGAAAACCCGGTCCATACGATCGAGACCAACGTTATGGGCACCGAGGCGGTGCTCAAGACGGCGCGGCGCTACCGGGCCAAGGTGCTGATCGCATCCACATCAGAGGTCTATGGCAAAGGGATCCGCGTCCCCTTCTCCGAGTC
Organism: Chloroflexales bacterium; assembly: GCA_037140315.1. Lineage (GTDB taxonomy): Bacteria > Chloroflexota > Chloroflexia > Chloroflexales > Chloroflexaceae > Oscillochloris. The sequence continues at coordinate 2,357 of JBAXES010000074.1, read as the reverse complement.
CGATGATTGTGTTCTCGGCCCCACCAGCCATAGCCGCTGGGGGTATGCGGCATCTAAGATGACGGATGAGTTCCTGAGCCTCGCCTACCATCGGCAGAAGGATCTCCCAGTCGTCATCTTCCGCCTGTTCAACACAGTTGGCCCGCGCCAGACGGGGCACTATGGCATGGTCATCCCGCGCCTGGTCGAGCAGGCGCTGCGCGGTGAGCCCTTGACGGTCTATGGCGACGGGCTACAGTCGCGCTGCTTCATGCATGTGTACGACGTGATCGAGGCGCTGATTGCCCTGGCCGATTGCCCAGAGGGCGTAGGGCAGGTGTTCAACCTGGGCTCGACGGAGGAGATCACGATTGTAGACCTGGCCCGCAGGGTGCTGCAGGTGGTTGACGAGTACCGCGCCGAGCAGTCGAACACGGTGGGCCGCAACGGGTCGGTACACAAGCCGACCGATGATCGGATCGTCTTCATCCCCTACGCGCAGGCCTACGCCGAAGGGTTTGAGGATATGCGGCGGCGCGTGCCGAACACCGCGAAGATTCAGCAGTATATTGGCTGGCAGCCCCGGCGCACCCTCGACGATATCCTGCGCGATATTGTGGCCAGCCTCACCGTCGAAGAGCGTGTGGCGATCGCGTGATGCAGCGCTCATCTGGCAGATACGTCATCTATTACGGATGGCTCATTGCAGATGCGGCCGGCACCCCTGGCCCGGCAGCGACGGCCATCGCCGCTGCCGGGCCAGGGGTGCTGATCGGGTTCTACTACACCTTCGAGCCAAAGTACCCGAACTTCAGCCGCCAGGTGCGCGATCTGCTGCGCGCGGCGCAGATCTCGTTCTTTGCCTATGTCGATACCGACTATGGGAATCGACCGCTGGCAGCGGTTGAGGCCGAGGCCCGCGACTACCTGGCGAAGGGTGTTGATGGCATCTTCTTCGACCAGGCCTACAACTTCCTCGATGATCGGCAGACGCCCTATTACCAGCAGCTCTACGCGCTTGTTCACAGCAGCCAGAAGTCGGTCATCATCAACACCGGCGTGGCGCAGTCGGGCGAGGCGATCATGGAGGTCACCGACATCCTTATGGTTGAGCACGACTGGCGCCTATTGCCCCAGCTGAGCCCGTGGCATGGTCGCTACCCACCTACGCGCTTCATGGGCAACTCTAGCAATGAGGCCGGCACCGAGCGCTACTTCGACTATCGTATCGGCTATGAGGCGGCGGTGCGCGACACACACGAGGCGTGGGCGAGCGGTATCGGTTGGCACTATAGCACCGATCACTACACGACTCTGCCCGCATGGTTTTCTGACTATGCACGCAGTGTGAGCACACCTATCGACATCCCGCCTATGAGGGGGAGGAAGCGAGCGCTATGAAGATCCTCGTTACGGGTGGTGCAGGGTTCATTGGGTCGCACGTGGTGCGGTGGCTCGTCGCACAGGGCCATCAGGTGTCGGTGCTCGATAATTTCAGCACCGGCCGGCAGGAGTCGCTTGCGCCGGTGCGGGCTGCGATCAATGTTATCAGGGGTGACATTCGCGACTTTGCGACGGTCCTAGCCGCTGCACACGACGCCGAGCTCATTATCCATCTGGCGGCGATGGTCTCAGTCGTCCAGTCGGTTGAGCAGCCGCTGGAAGCCTATGCGAGCAATGCCATCGGCAGCCTGCATGTGCTGGAGGCTGCTCGCCAGGCCGGCGTCCGGCGAGTCGTGCAGGCGTCCTCTTGTGCTGTTTATGGTAACACCGAGCAGCTGCCGGTACACGAGGCAACCTCGCCCGACCCGCTCTCGCCTTATGCGTCCACGAAGCTCGCCGCTGAGCAGGCGGGCCAGCTCTACACCCGACTGTATGGGGTGGCGACCGTCTCATTGCGCTTCTTCAACGTCTACGGGCCGCGCCAGGATCCGGCGTCGCCCTATGCGGCGGTGGTGCCGCGGTTTATCGCTGCGTTACGTAGCGGGCAGCAGCCAACCATCTATGGCGATGGCCAGCAGTCACGCGATTTCGTATTCGTCGGTGATATCGTGCAGGCGCTGTGGGTCGCGGGGACGGCACCCAGGATTGAGGGCAAGATCTTCAACATAGGTCGCGGCGAGGCGTGCTCGATCCTTAACCTCGCGCAGCTGATCGGAGAGCTGCTTGGCGTTCCCGTGACGCCGCACATTGCTGCGGCACGCAGCGGCGAGGTGCAGCACTCGTGCGCCGACGTGACGCTCTTTGCGAAGCAGGCCGGGTTTCATGCGCGTATGAGCGTGCGCGACGGGTTGAGCGCGACGATACACGAGTCGCTGTCACGCTAAGACAAGGGAACAGGGAACAGGGAACAGGGAACAGAAATACCGCATCCTGAT
>JBAXES010000073.1:0-11230 GCA_037140315.1 Chloroflexales bacterium | reverse complement strand
GTCTCGGATCTTCAACCGCGGCCCCTGGCCCACCGGCGGCGACATCGACACCGTGAACCAGGCCTACACCCCGCGCAGCAGCCCGGCTGGCCCGCTGTACACCGCCCCCTCCTACCGCCAGATCATCGACGTGGGCGGATGGGACGCCTCGCGGGTGATCCTGCCCGCCGGCCAGAGCGGCCACCCGGCCAGCCGCCACTATAGCGATATGGCCGAGGCCTGGCGCGACGGGGCCTACATCCCCATGCTCTGGAGCCGCGCCGCCGTCGAGCGCGATACCGCCGCCGTGCTGATGCTAAAGCCGGTGTGAGAGGGCAGGGAAGGGCAGCAGTGACCACGTAGGTTCTTTTGGTGTACAATGCCCGCGAGATCTCTTCGAACCCGTCGCCTGTTGCCCGTTCCCTGTTCCCTTGAGGTACGATGTCAACCCTCGATCTACCCCGGCCCGAAGCCATAGCAGAGGAGCCTCTCCCTGGCAACGTCGCCGCCCGGAGTGACACCCGGCCCCGAACATGGTCTCTCATCATCGAGCAGCTGGCCTACTTCGGGCTGGGCCTGCTGGCGCTGATCGCACACCTCTGGGGCCTCGGCGACCGCGCCCTGCATCACGATGAGACGCTCCACGCCGCGTACTCGTGGTTCCTCTACAGCGGGCGCGGCTATATGCACGACCCGCTGCTCCACGGGCCGCTGCTCTACCATATCGGGGCGCTCTTCTTCTGGCTCTTCGGCGACAACGACTTCACCGCGCGACTCGGCGCCGCCCTGGCCGGCACCGCCCTGACCCTGACGCCCTACCTGATCCGGCGCGAAATCGGGCGCATGGCCGCCTTCCTCTGCGCCGCCTACCTGCTGATCTCGCCAGTCTTCCTCTACTACGGCCGCTTCATCCGCCACGATATCTACTCGGTGCTCTGCGAGATGCTGGTCTTCGCGGCGATCGTGCGCTATGCCTCGACCCGCCGACCGGCCTGGCTCTACGCCGGGGTCCTGGCCTACGCCCTGATGTACGTGAACCAGGAGACGAGCTACCTCTTCCTGCTGATTATGGGCGCGCCCCTGGCCCTGCTCTTCCTCTGGCGGCTGTACCGCCCCGGCGTGGCCATCCTGGCCATCCTGGCCGTGGCCGTGGCCGGGCTGATCTTCGTGCTCCCCGGCAAGGCCGAGGTCGATGGCTCACATAACGCCACCCGCGACGAGCAGACCGACGCGATGAAGTTCACGCCCGGCCCGCTCTTCGGCTGGCAACCCCTTGAGACCGACGACAACAACTACGCCCTGCGCATTCGCAACCGCGCCGACGATGATGGCGGGCGCGGCCTGGCGGCGAACCTGGGCCTCTACCTCCAAGATCTCTGGCACTTCGTGAGGCACCCCGCCGTGCTGCTGGCCCTCGGCCTGAGCCTGGCGACCCTCGCTGGCCTGTGGTGGGCAATCTGGAGGCGCGGCGATGGCTACGGCCCCTGGCAGGCCGCGCGCGCGCGTGGCGACGTGGTGGCCGATGTCTTCGCGAGCCTGGCCGAGGGCCGACGCTGGCTGGTCGCCCTGGCGATCTTTGGCGCGGTCTACGCGATCTTCTTCACCGCCTTCTTCACCAACCTGATCGGCCTGATCAGCGGAACCAGCGGCTCGCTGCTCTACTGGCTGGCCCAGCACAGTGTGCAGCGCGGCGGCCAGCCGAACCACTACTACCTGGTGCAGCTGGCGATCTATGAGCCGCTCCTGCTGCTCCTGGGCTTCGTCGGGTTCGCCTTCATCGTCTACGATCTCGTCGCCCGCCGACGCAACCCCGCATTCAGCATTCAGCATTCAGCATTCAACATTCTCCTCATCGCCTGGTGGGTCTTGGGGGCCTTCGCCATCTACTCCTGGGCCGGCGAGAAAATGCCCTGGCTCACCGCCCACGTCGCCCTGCCCCTGGCGCTGCTCGCCGCCTGGGCCGTCCAGCGCATCGTCCGGCGCGCCGCGCCCCTCGATGGCGTCGCCCCCACCGATGACGCCCATTCTCCATTCTCCATTCTCAATTCTCAATTTGCATTATTCGCCGCCCTCTTCGCCGTGATCATAAGCCTGTGCTTTGTGCTGATGACGGCCATCGTCGGGTTTGGCGAGAAATCGCTGCTCCAGCCCTGGGCCGCGGCGGCCTTCTGCCTGCTGCTGCTCACGATGCTGGGCGTGGGCGCCGGCCTGCGCTGGGGCGCCCGCTGGGCCGTCACCGCCCTGGCGATCTGCCTCACCGCCACCGGGGCCGTCTACACCGCCCGCAGCGCCTACCGCCTGGCGTACGAGAACGGCGACACCCCGCGCGAGATGCTCGTGTACACCCAGACGTCCCCCGATGTGATGCGGGTTGTCCGCCGCCTGGAGGAGGCGTCGCGCCGCCGGGGCAGTGGCCTGGCCATGCCGCTGCTCTATGATAACGAGACGGTGTGGACCTGGTACATGCGCGACTTCAGCCACGCTGATCGCACCGCCGAGCAGCTCAGCGGGCCGCCCGACCCAAGCGTGATGGCGGTGCTGCTGCTCGACGAGAATATGGCCCGCTACCCGCAGGATCGCGAGATGCTCAGCGGGTTCGTCATCCAGCGCTACCCGCTGCGCTGGTGGTTCCCCGAGGATCAGATCTACCGGCTGGCCCCCGGCTGGCGCGATGGGCCGCTGGAGAGTGCCTCGCTCCTGGGCCAGCTGCTGCGCGCGCCCCTCGACCGCGATGTGGACGCGCGGCTCTGGAAGTTCCTGATGTTTCGGCAGACCGGCTACCCCCTCGGCTCGTCCGACTTCTACGTGGCAGTGCGCCCCGAGCTGGCGCGGCAGATCGGCGTCGGCCTCGGCGGCGACCTTGATGGAGCGAAGCCGTAGCGGGGCTTGGGGGCCGCAGACCCCGATAATGTTCATCTCTAATTGGCTGAGATCGCCAGCCCCGCTGGCAATCTCAGCCAAACAATGGTCGGGTTTTAGGGCGATAGCCCTCAAGGTCATGCGTTGGGGCTGCACCCCTCCAAGAAGTTGATAGAGTAGGTCACACAGATATATGGCAGTAGACACCATACCCCGCCGCGCGGCCCCGGCGCCCGCTGGGCGCGCCGTCAACCTCTCGTGGGTCAGCTGGGAGACCGTCGCCTACCTGACGATCGTCGCCCTGAGCGTGATCTCCCACCTGTGGGGCCTCGGCCATATGGCCATGCACCACGACGAAAGCATCCACGCATGGTCGAGCTGGCGCTTCTACACTGGCGCCGGCAGCTTTAGCTGCTGGGGCGGGGCGACCGCGCCCACCTACTGCTACGACCCGGTGTACCACGGGCCGACGCTCTACCTGTTCACCCTGGCCTCGTACTTCCTCTTCGGCGACGGCGAGGCCCAGGCCCGCCTGCCCATGGCCCTCGCCGGGATCGGTATGGTCGCCTCGGCCTGGTGGCTGCGGCCCTACCTCGGCAGGCGCGGCGCCCTGATCGCCGCCGCCCTGCTGGCCTTCTCGCCATCCCTGCTCTACTTCACCCGCTTCGCCCGCCACGACGGCCTGATGGTGCTCTGGGAGATCTGGATGTTTATTGGGGCGCTGCGCTGGCTCGACAGCGGCAGGCCCGGCTGGCTCTACCTGACCGCCGCCGCCGTCGCCCTGGCCATGGGCACCCACGAGCTCTACTACATCCTGTTCTTCATCTTCGGCGTCTTCCTGATCATGCGTCTGCTCTCGGAGAGCCGCTTTGCGCGCTACCTGCACTGGGGCATCATCGGCATCTTCGCCATCTGCCTCGCGCTGATGGCCTTCAACCCGCCGCTGCCGGTCGGCAAGGGGCTCTACCTGGGCGAGAAGGCCTTCCTGATCGCCTCGGCCCTCGCCCTGGCCTGGCTCTGCCAGGGCCTCTGGGACCCGCGCCCGGCCCTGACGGAGCGCCTGTCCCGCACCTGGTCCGAGGATCGCCGCAGCATCTGGGTCGCCCTCTCGATCCTGGTGACGATCTACCTGGTGGAGTACACCACCTTCTTCGCCTACCCGCGCGGCGCGATCGATGGGCTCTACGCCGGGCTGGCCTACTGGCTCGGCAGCCAGCAGGAGTACGCCCGCGGCGACCAGCCCTGGTTCTACTACCTGATGCAGCTCCCGCTCTACGAGCCGCTCGCCGCGCTCTGCGGGGTCGGCGTCGTGGCGGCTATGGTCGCGGCTGTGGTGCGGCGGGTGATCATCAGCCGACGTCCGGCGAGCGACGCTCAGCTCATGTCGGTGGATGGTGACGCCGTTCAGAGCGATACCATCGAGCTTACCGACGAGGAAGATCCTCAGGGCGCAGCGTTCACAGGGCCGCTCAATGCCTCCCGCCTCCCGCCTCCTGCCTCCGGTTCGGCCTGGCCCCTCGCCCCGCTCCTGCTTGTCTTCTGGTTCTTCTGTGCGGTGATTTTTTTCTCGTGGGCCGGCGAGAAGATGCCCTGGCTGCTCGTGCACATGGCGCTGCCGGGCAATCTGCTGGCCGCATGGTGCCTCGACCGGCTCCTGAAGGCCGTCGATGTCAGATTGCAGGTCAAGACGACGGATGAGTCGCTGCCTGCCGCCTACAGCCCCCTGCCCACCATCCTCCTTGCCATGATCGGCACGCTGCTTGTGCTGGTGTCGATCGGCGTGGCGCTGTGGCGGCTGGGCATGCCGGTCATAGGCCAGGGCGGCCAGAGCAACCTGCTGCAGGGCCTCGTCCCACTGATCATCGCCGGCGGCCTGATCTATGGCATGCTCACCCTGGCCAGCCGGGCCGGCGGACGCCTGGTCCTGGCCATCGCCGGACTCACCCTGGCCGGCCTGATCGACGCCTACACCCTGCGCGCCACCTGGATGGCGGTCTACGAGCACCCCGACACCCCAGTGGAGCTGCTGGTCTACACGCAGACCGCCCCCGATGTGCCGCGCTTTGTGGCCGACATCCGCGAGCTGGCCGTGAACCTGACCCGCAATAGCCGCACGTCCGATGATATCACTGGCGGCCTGAGCATGCCCATCTTTGTCGACAGCGGCGACGATAGCGGCGATGGCTCCCTGGCCTGGCCGCTCCAGTGGTACCTGCGCGACTTCCAGCACCTTGTCTGGACAAAGAAGGCCGCCTTCCAGAAGAACCCCGGCCCCGAGACCTTTAACGTGCAGATGCCCGACAAGACGACGGCCCTGGCCCCCGTGGTGCTGCTCTACAAGCCCCATGTCACCGATGAGGTGCGCAAGGCCCTTGAGGCGAACTACGTCCAGCCCTATGGCCAGACCGGCGTGTTCAACTGGTGGTTCCCCGAGGGCCAGAAGTGCTCGCCGGGCGACCCTGGCTACAAGCGCTTCTCCTACAGCACCTGGACGTCCCAGTCCATCCTCAGCGCTGGGTCGACGGCGGATGGCGGGCGCGGCGGCTGCGGGCGCGACATTAGCGCGGAGGTCTACAGCCCCCTGGCGCCCATCCTCTGGCCGCTCCAGCGCGAGAACTGGGACACGCTCTACAAGTACCTGATCTACCGCAAGCTGCCCGACCCCCTGGTGCCCGGCGCCCGCGAGATGGAGGTCTGGCTGCGCAAGGACCTGGCCGGCGGGGCGGGCGAGGCCAGCAGCCCGGCCGGACCGACCGAGCTGCACCTGGTCGCCCAGTCTGTGGCCAGCGTCACCGGCGGCGGCAGCGGCCCCACCGGCGCGGCGGTGGATGGTCAGGGTAACCTGTATGTGGCCGACACCGGCGCACATCAGATCCACGTCTTCAGCGCCAAGGGCGAGCTGATCCGCAGCTTCGGCGGCCTTGGCGGCGACCTCGGCAAGCTCTACGAGCCGCGCGGCCTGGCGGTCGACGCCCAGGGCAACCTGTATGTGGCCGACACATGGAACGCCCGCGTGGTGAAGTACGACCCCGCCGGGGAGCCGGTCGCGAGCTGGGGCGGCGGCGACCAGGATCTCGGCGACGGGCGCAAGGCGACGATCACCGATGGTGATAAGGGGAAGAACCAGGCAACCCCCCTGGGCTTCTTCGGCCCGCGCGGGATCGCCGTCGACTCCGCCGGCAACGTCTATATCGCCGACACCGGCAACAAGCGGATCGTCGTCACCGATGCGCAGGGCAAGTACCGCTACCAGTGGGGCTACGCCGGCTCCGACCTGGGCGCCTTCAACGAGCCGACCGGCGTGGCCGTCGATGGCCAGGGCAACGTCTATGTTGCCGACACATGGAACGGCCGCGTGCAGGTCTTCGCCCCAGACGGCAGCGGGCAGGTTGGCCCCATCCCGATCGTCACCTGGATCGTGAGTGGCTGGAAGCCCAACACCTACGACGACCCCTCGGTCACAGCCAGCCGCGACGGGACGGTCTACGTGAGCGTGCCGAGCCGCAACCAGGTGCTCGCGGCGAACCTGCGCGGCGACGTGCTGATCCGCTGGGGCGGCGCCGGCGAGGATCAGGCCTCGCTGAATAGCCCGAGCGGCATGGCCCTGGCACCCGACGGCAGCCTGTGGGTGGTGGATCGCGCGAGCGCCCGCGCCCTGCGCTTCGTGCTGCCTCAGGTGCAGGCCGCACCATGACCAACTACGCCCACCTCAACCACTACATCTCGCCCTCGTCCGAGGAGGGCCTGAGCAACGCCTGGCACCGCTCGCTTGGCCGCCTAGGCGACTACACGGCGATTGTGGTGCGCTCCCTAAACCTGCGGCCGATCACCGTGTCGCTCTACGCGCAGACGGCCGAGCACATCCTGGTGCGGCTCAGCATGCCCGGCGAGCACATGATCTTGCGCGTGGCCCCCGAGGACGACCTCTCGGCCTACGTCTATATGATGCGGGCCATGGCCGGCCACAACCTGCCTGCGCCGCAGATCATCCAGCGCGATCTGTCGCGGGCCCTAGTGCCCTTCGCCTTTACCCTCGAGTCCTACGTGCCGGGGATCACCGCCGACCAGCTGCCCGAGGGGCCGCTGCTGCGCGGCGCGGGCCGCCAGACCGGGCGCGCCCTGCGGCGGATGCACCGCATCACCGCCGCCGGCGCGGGCCGGCCGCTGCCCTCGGGGCGCTGGCCACCGCAGAGCTGGCGGTCTGTGCTGCGCCAGATCGGTCGCCGCCTGGCCGCGCCCCCCGCCGACGCCCTGGTCTTCGGCGAGGCCGAGCGGTCTGCGATCACCGCCCTGCTCGATAGCCCGCACCTCGACTGTCAGCAGCCGACCCTGATCCACGGTAACTTCGGCCCGCAGTCGGCCCGCTGCACCGTCGGCGAGAACGTCCACCTGGAGGCGATCATCGACCCGGGCGTCTATGTGGGCGGCGACGGCATCTACGACCTGGCCAGCGGCCTGAGCGCCTCTTACCCCGCCGCCTGGCGCGAGGGACTCTTGGACGGCTACCAGTCGGTCGCGCCCCTCACCCCCGACGAGCAGCGCCGCCTGCCAGCCCTGCGGCTCCTGGCGAGCTACTGGGGCGCCTGCCGCCGCTACATCCGCGCAGAGCCCCACGAGGAGGCCCGCGCCGAGGCCATGCGCCTGATCGGCGAGCTGGCCGAGGAGCCGGCTGCGACAATGCCGCTTGGGGCACAGCCCCAAGCACATCAGGCTTAGGGCCGCCGCCCTACAAGCCCACATATTTTCGGTTGGGATCGCCAGCTTCGCTGGCGATCCCAACCGAAAATATAATAATCATCGGGGGGCGGCAGGCCCCTACACCCCGCCGGGAGGAGCGTCGCTATGCGCGAGCCTGAGATCCTGATCTTCCCATCGGTCGACGCCCTGGCCGAGGCCGCCGCCCAGCGCATCGCCGGGCTAGCCGAGGCCGCCGCCGGAGCGCGCGGGTCCTGCCTGATCGCGCTCTCCGGCGGGTCGCTGCCGCCGCGCGTCCACGGCCTGCTCGTCGCCGAGCCGCTGCGCGGCCAGATGCCCTGGGGCAGCCTGAGCGTCATCTGGGCCGACGAGCGCTATGTGCCCTTCGAACACCCCGACAGCAACTATCTGATGGTTCGGCAGACCCTGCTCGACCGCGCGCCCATCCCATCCGCGCAGGTCTACCCCGTGCCCACCTACTACCCCGCCGCCGAGCAGGCCGCCGCAGTGTATGGCCGCCAGCTGTCGGCCCTGCTAGACGCGCACGCCGGGGCGATCGACATCGCCGTGCTGGGCATGGGGCCGGACGGCCACACCGCCTCGCTCTTCCCCGGCCACCCGGCCCTCGGCGCGCCAGATGACCAGCTCGCCATCGTCGTGGCGGACGCGCCCAAGCCGCCGCCGCTGCGCATCAGCCTGACCCCGACGGCCCTCAATCGATCCGCCGCCGCGATCTTCCTGGTGGCGGGGGCCGACAAGGCCGCCAAGGTGCGCGCCGCCCTGCGCGGCCCCTACGACCCGCGCACCACCCCGGCCCAGATCGTGCGCCCCCCCGCCGGCCAGGTGATCTGGATGCTAGACGCGGACGCCGCGTCGGATCTGTAGGGGCGCTGCGCCCCTCCCGGTGTAGGGGCGCAGCAGCACACGTACCCCGGGGTCAATCCGGGAACAGATCATCCGCCTCATCCTGGGCGGATCTGACGGGCATCGACACAATACGTGGCCCACGCCGCTCCACCGCCGCGTAGAGCGCCTCATCGTAGGGCCGGGTGCGGATCACCACCGGCATCGGCACCGCGTGGCCCAGCACCAGCGCCTGCTGCTTACTGTCCAGGGTCGCCAGCACCGCCTTCAGCCCGCTGCCCCCGCTCACCCCGGTGAAGACCGCGTCGATGTCCTTCTCGTCGTTCAGCAGGGCCGTGATCCGCGTGCCCAGCTGGCTCATCACCTCGTTGTCGATCGAGGAGGGCCGCTGGTCCACCACCAGCAGCGTCACGCTGTACTTGCGCAGCTCGCGGGCGATCGTGCCGAAGATCGTCTGCTTGGCCGTGGCCGGGTTGAGAAACTTGTGGGCCTCCTCGATCGTGATCATCAGCGGGCGCGGCTTGTCGGCGTTATTCTTCGAGTGGATGAACTTCTCGGTCTGATCCACCCAGCGCCGGTAGATCCGCCGGGTGATGATGTTTGCGACCAGCATGTAGACCAGGCTGTTGCTGTGCTGGCCGAACTCCAGCACCACGTGGCGCCCGGCCGCCAGGGCATCGATCATGCGGTCCACCGTCGAGAAGTCAGCCTGGTCGCGGATAAAGTTCAGCCGCGTGATCTGGCTGAGCTTGCGCTTCAGCGCGCCGATCGCCCCGGCGTGGGCGCCGGTGCTCTCAGCGAACTCCTGCACCGCCGCGCTGTCCATGTCTAGCAGCTCGCGCATCCAGCGCCTCTTGTAGCGGTCGTACAGCAGGTACGAGGACTCGGTGGCCGTGCTGCTCAGGTTCAGCTCCTGCTCCAGCGGCGTCACGTCCTCCACCTCGATCTGGTCGAGGCCGATCACCACATCGCCGTCGTAGTGCCCGCGCCGCGACGAGTCGGGGTCGAGCGTGTAGACCAGCACATCGCTGCCGAAGAGCTGGCGCAGCCCCTTCACAAACGTCCCGCCCTCAGATCGCGACTCCCAGCCGTACTCGTTGTGCATGTCGAAGATCAGGTTCGCGGCCACCCCGGCGTGGATGGTGCCGCAGAGCAGCAGGCGGGTCAGGAAGCTCTTGCCGGTGCCGCTCTTGCCGAAGATCCCGTTGGATCGCTCCACCAGGCGCTCCAAGTTAATGCACACCGGCACGTCCATGTCCAGCGGCTGGCCCACCTCGAAGTGGGTGGCGTCGGCCTGGCCGAACACCCGCCCGAAGTCGCCCTCCTCGGCCTCGAAGACCGGCGAGAAGTGCCGCGGAATGGTCTTCACCGGCAGCATGTCCGTCTTACGGTCTCTGGGCAGCATCAGCTGCGGCTTCATCTGGAGCGTGCCGTAGGTCGATGTGCCGGCCAGCACCTCGTGGATGAAGGCGTCGCCGCTGGGCGGGTCGATCAGCACCTTCTGGTTCGTCGCCTCCAGCACCACGTCGGTTATCATAGAGAAGAACTCGTGCTTCTCGCCCTGGACGACCACAAACTTGCCGACGCGCATATCCTCTACGCTCTCGCGGGACTCCAGGCGCGCCGTGAGCCCCTCACTGAGCGAGCCGCTGGTGATGACGCCGAGGCGCGTGCGCTGTTGCATGAGCTGACCCCTCTTCTACAAGCAAGATAGCACAAATATACCACACGCTGTGCGATCCTGGGGCTGCCGCCCTAAAACCCGCATTATTTCGCCGCAATGTGCCAGCTTCGCTGGCACATTGCGGCAAAATACAATATGCTGGGGCCGCAGGCCCCCAAGCTTCCACCGAGGGCAAGATGAAAATAAATAAAGAAATCTCTCACGAATGTTGGGGGGCAGGGCGTTCATATATACCCTGGCTGCGACCGGCCGCCAGGCAGCGACACTGAAGAGAGCGAGCAAGTCCATGCGGGTCTTAATAGTAGAGGATGAGGCGAGCGTACGGGATTTCCTCTGCCGCGCTGTGGCGCACCTGATCCCCGGCGCCGATGTGGTCGGCCAGCCCAATGGGCAGCTGGGCCTCGATGACTTTCTGGCCAGCCCGGCGGACCTGGTGATCAGCGACAACCGTATGCCCCAGATGAGCGGGATAGATCTGCTCCAGGCCCTGCGCGAGGTCTCGGCGGTGCCCTTTATTATGTTCTCTGCCGAGCTCGGGATTGAGTCTCGCGCCATGGCCGCCGGCGCCTCGGCCTACCTCAGTAAGCCCGTCACGCTGAGCGACCTGCAGGCGGCGATCAGCAGCGCGCTCAGGGCCCTGATCGATTATACTGAACCCTGCGCGAAGTAATCTTAGCCCAACGTACGCAATTATGGCTCAGATCCCGCCCTATGAGGGCTATATCTTCGATCTTGACGGCACGGTCTACCTTGGGGACTCCCTGCTGCCGGGCGCGGTCGATCTCTTCGCCCGGCTGCGCCGCGATGGGCACCGGGTCGCCTTTCTCTCGAACAACCCGACCAAGAACCGCGCGCAGTACGTGGCGAAGCTGACGCGGATGGGCATCCAGGCCAGCGTCGCCGAGGTGGTGAACACCACCTATGTGATGGTCGAGTGGCTGAGGGCCAACGCCCCGGGGGCCACCGTCTACCCGGTGGGCGAGCAGCCGCTGATCGATGAGCTGACGGCGGCGGGCTTCCCGATCAGCGAGCGGGCCGGCGAGGTGGACATCGTGATCGCCTCATTCGACCGCACCTTCGTGTACCACAAGCTGCAGGTCGCCTTCGACGCCATCCGCGCCGGGGCGCGCCTGGTGGCCACCAACCCCG